>NZ_JACJPW010000027.1 GCF_014696265.1 Aerosakkonema funiforme FACHB-1375
TCATAGATTTCATTCACAAGCTGTATCATTAGTTCTCTGGGACTTAAGCCGTTAGTAGAAATCCCTGATTCTCGAAAAACATCATGTTGTTTTTTGGATTTAATGTACTCGACATTTCGATGCAGAAGTCGGGAATTTTCCTTAACCACATCTAAGTCGGGGGCACGGTTACTTTTGAAAATATCAACGGCAATTTGATTTTGATATCCTGCTTCGCCAATCATGTCGTGGTACATTTGGCGATTCAGGAGCAGTGCTTGATTAATCAGTTCTGGGGTTAATTCTGTTTGATTAGCTATCTGGGCAAATTGAACAATATAGTCTCGGTATTGAGATTTAATAGGAATAGGATTACGCTGATTATTCTCTTGAGAAATCAGTTGGTTGTAGTGTTCACCTACTGTTTTTACATACTCGACTTTTTGGGAGAGATTTCCGTATTCTTGTAGGAGGTCTATTTCTGATTCTAAAGCTTCTATGGCTGTGGCATGGTTGTTAATTACGCCTACAGAAATTCCATCTGACATGAAGATAGCAATTTCTTCAAAGGGTTTATCTGGGGGAAATGATGCTTTTTCTTCTTTTTTGATGGGTGAGTAGGCGTTTTCTGGCAGGTTTCGTCTTTTAACTTCTTGAGTGAACTTTGGATATTTAGTTGCTGTTTCTGTGCCTATTGTATCACCATCAAAGTCTCTTCCTTGCCGTTCTGATTCTGTTTCTGCTGGCACAATTTCATCGGTTTGGATACCTTTGTCTTGCAATGCTGCAATTCTTTGAGCGATACGTTCTCTCGTTTCGTCATTGACTACTACAACGCCAAGGAGGGGTTTACCATTGGGGTCTAGTGCGTCGGGAACGTATTTATTTTTTGAAATGCACATCCCGTTGGAGTTGAGGTATGGTGAGCGAAAGTTTAAGATTTCTTCGCCTTCTGGAAATCTCATATCACATATTTCGCCATTGATTAAATCTTTACTTGGTATTATCATGGCTCGGTTGAATTTTAGAGTTTTTCCTAAAGATAAGTCTCGCCATTGGTTTTGCATGAATCGTTCTAGTTCGTCAACTACTTTTTGGGATGATAGTAGTTGACAGTGACCTTCTAGGTCGGCTTTAATTAGACGGTACATTATGGGGTCTTGTTGTGAGGCTGTTTCGGTTTCTGAAATGTCGTTTTGTTCGGGATTTTCTTCGATTTGAAGTTGTCGGTTTTTTTGAAATTTTTCGTAGGCTTCACAGTACCGTTGTGCTACTTTTCTGGGGTCTTTTTGAATGGATGCTAATTCCAAAGCTTCTTGTTCGATTTGGCGGAGGAAGTCTTTAATGCCAAATGGCGCACAGTCTAGTGTTTGGGAAATTGCTACTAAGGAAGGTTGGGAACGGTCTTTTTCACCTATAAAGACCATTTGGTCGGTGTAGAGCCCTGGTCGAATGGGGTTATTTTTTTTGTCTCCACCTTTGAATGATGATGTGGGTAAGATTAGATCTATAGTGGTGTTTAATTTTTCTTTTATTGGTAGTTCATTGAGGCGGAATGGTGCTACGGTTCCTTTTCCAAAGCGACGGTCTAGTTCTCCGCCAAAACATCCTAGTCGATGTTGAATTACGTTGGATACAGTGCCACTGAGTTCTGTTGCTAGTTCTGGTGATATTTTGCCGTGACAGTCTCCTACTAATCGCCAAGCTATGTCGTTAGGAAGTATGTCTCCGTTTTCTCCTGTAATATCGTCTACAATGAGAATATTGACAGGATGCTTTACTGCGTTTTGGCAAGCGCCGATGAAGATGCTGCCATAAGCACCCCGGTCTTTTTGGTCTGGACAAATGGCTTGTATTGTTTCTAAGTATTTTTGGGGGCCATAAACTAATCGACCGCCACTAGATAGTAGTAAGACGTGGTTTTCTGGATGGTTATATAAGTCTTCTGGCGCACTGTTTTCATCGATGTGACCAAATGAGAAGTCGTTTTTTGCGTCTGGGAAGAATGCTTCTAGTAGGGTATTTTGGAGTTCTTCTGTTAAAATACCACTGGGGTCTGATGGATTTTCTATCCATTGGTTTAATCTGGTATCGAAGTGTTTAAATTGTAGTGTCATGGTGGTAAGTAGTGTTATGAATTCAAATTTTTTGGTACGGTTTGATAGGGAGTTTGCTTTGGATGAGAAGCTGGGTGAGGATTATGTTGAGGGTTTGGTTATTCAGGGGTATTCTGATGACCAAATTGTTCGGCAGGCGTCAGCTTTGCGTAATGGCACTCCGCTGGATGAGTTGCCTTTAGATATGGATGCTGAAGATTATTATGACTATCTCAGCGGTGGTTATGATTTGCTAGGAGATGATGAGGAAACTGAGCCTGAATTGGTTGAGTATGTGTATCTCGACCCCAATGCTCCAGATGATTTTTAATTTTAAAAGCGGCCTGTAAAGGTCGCTTTATTTTTACTGTCTTAATAGACAAATGGCTCTGGCAATTATTAATCTCGGCGACAGTAACGCTATGCGCCCATTGCAGGATAAATACCAAAGCCATATTTGCGTGGAAAAACATCAAATTATTAGCTCGGCAAACGAAGCTACCTCCGGGGCAGCGAGTTTGATGATCTGCCCTTCCTTATAAGGAACCCTATCAATTATTTGAAACTCACAGGGACAACCTCTTTGTTCTACTAAAGTATCCAAATCGCTGTTACCATAAACCTCAAATTCCTCCCCATTTGGCTCTTGGATTAAGTAACGCCACCGCAAGCGCTCATACTGAGTACTTTTCCCTGTTTTCTTTAATACTTTGTAAACCAGGCCATCTTCTAAATCGCGCAAAGGAACGGTGGGATGCGGCACCGATGCTAACAATTTAGGAATAGGCGCACCTACCCCTTTTTTAATCCCAATTTTCCGTTCTTTTTCCGGTAACCGCAAATCTTCGTTATAAGCAGATGAACGAGATAAATCAATTCTCAACTCGGTATCTTCTATGAGGATATCCTGATACCCTTCATAACCAGTTTCGTATTTGATGAACTTAAAACCTTCAATTGCTTGAAATTGAGTATCAAAAACCCCAATTTTACTATCGTCATCGAGGTAGACAGTTAAAGTATTGCTGTAATATCTCTGTTCCCCTTCTTCAGTAGTCGCTCCAGTAATACGAATCAAGGCACATTCATCCGGTAAAACTGACAAGTTTTTCTCGATCGCCTTCAACTGAGCAACGGTAATGTATACCGCTTCCCCAGTCAGATCGATCTTACTTGTTACGTGCTGATTTCGCTTAAACTGTTCGGCAATTTGCTGCAAATTAGTTGACTTTTTGGACGAAGTAACCATTGTGACTCCTTTATATACGAGCGGCTAATTTTTCACCCAACCAGGCGTCTTTACCTTTACATATATTCGCGCCATATGTGGCCAGGGGCATCTAACCAAAGAAAGTAACCTTAGCTATCCAGAAAAAGGCCAATTTAATAGCAAAGACAGAGTTAGTCTCTATCTTTTGTTATAAAGCAAAACGCTTAGACTTTTTTACCTCCCTACCAAAGGGGCAAGGTTTTATTTGGGGAAAAGTGACATAAATAAATAAAGCCTGAAAATTATATCCAGAGCTATTGCAACCACTATGCCTCGCAAGTCAAGTTCAAAAACTAAGCAGGAGACAAAAGCTATGTCAATCGAAATTAAAGGCAGCGAAGACCTTGAGAATCAAGCAAGTTTAGAAGAAAATAGTAATCAGCCGGAAATTCTGCTCCCTGCAGTAGAGAAAGAACAAATTGTCGTACATATTAGTGGGGGTGAAATTGGTGGAATAGGGAAATCGACGGTGGGAAAAGCAATCGTTTACTACTATCAGAAAAAGGGAAAACAAGTGATTGTGGTGGATTGCGATCGCACCAATCCCGATGTGTGGAATATGTATCAAAAAAATGAAGTAGAAGCAGCGCACCGCTTAGAATTAAGCGATAATACCGATCGCGAAGACGCGGCGGACGAAATTCTGAACTGGGCAGCTGCTAAAAAATTACCAGTTTTAGTTAATCTCCCTGCTCAGGCAGATACAAACATCCGTGCGTGGCTCGATCGTACTGTGTTACCTCTGATACAGTTACCCGCAGAAGAGAAGGATGTAGAAATTCAAATCAACTATTGGTTTGTCACGAATGGATTTAAAGAAAGCATCGATTTATTTTTAAATTCTTTGTGGCACTACGGAGGACATATCCAACATATTTTAGTCCGAAATAATGGCATAGCAAGCAATTGGGATAATATCGATAATGACCAAAATTTGAAACACCTCACTCAGAAGATTATTCGGCTACCTAAAGCTACAAAGAATCAGGCAATTATTGAAAAACCGGAAATAGCTAAAAAAGATAAAAATATCAAAGATGTAGATGAAACTGGTCACAAGATCTTACCAATTATTCAAATAGAATTTCCCCGCCTCGCCAAGAGAGAACGGGATAAATTGAACGCAGAGGGAATTTCATTTAGGGAAGCTTTATCGGCTAGTACGAACGGCAACGGGAGAAAAATTTGGCCTGTATGGGAACGAAGCCGACTGTATAACTTTATAACAGATGCGGTAACTGTATTTGCAGAAACGGGAGTGCTGCCATGACCCCATTTGTAAAAAAACCGGAGGATTTTCCATTACTCAAACGATTGTTAAAAGATAAATCAGAAGATTTCCAACAAAGGGTTTGGGATTATGTAGCTTTAACCGATCTCCAACCTGACGATCCGGGGATAATCTTTCCCATTTTATTGGGGCAGTTGCAATTACTGCTATCTGAGACACCTGACACCCTAGAACGTATGTTCAAAGAGGGTTCTGCCGAATTGAAACAATCGTTGGAGTTGTCCGAGCGGGTACTGATTGCACGGCAGAAAAAGGCGATCGCAGATGCAGCTTTAGCCGTAATTCGGGAGGCACGCGAGGAAGCGAAGAAGAAAGAAAGCTTACAACCTTGGAGTACTATAGCCCTGGCATCTGGTTGCCTTGCAGGAATACTGGGGCTGGGGTTTTTTCTAGGGATGACAATTTCTCCTTTCCTGCAAGGCGGTTATGTAGAAAATATGCGAATAACCGCCGAGCGAGCCGCGACACTACGATGGGCGGAATCAAAGTCAGGAAGAAAAGCCAGAGAGATTCTGGAACTAAATTCGCAATATTTAAATTCCTGCGAAAGGGATGTTCGGCGTTTAGGATTGACACTAACTTTTAACGGGGTAACAAAAAAATCAGGTTTTTGTTTGCTTTGGATAAAGAAGCCAAACTAAATCGGTCAACTTCTCGGATGCGGTGCTTGATGGTATTCGTTTCCAGCATGCCAATTTTTAAGTTTCGGACGCCACGATCGCAAACGCATTTCTACGTTGGGATCGCCCTTTCGATAAACAGCTTGATAATAAGCATCTTTGTCGCAGTCTTTGGTCGGAAGGCGATCGCCCTAAAAATTTGGCCTTTGTTCATGCAAGGGCTTTTTTCGCTGCAAATGTTTATAAATTCAGACTTGTCGAATTGACAAGTGCGATCGCTTAGGAGTGCGTATAACCTGACATCTAGCCTCTAGAGGGATTCGGCCAAGCGCTATCAAAAAGTCCGCCGCCCTAGAATTACCTTTCTTGAGGATTAAATATTCGCAAATTGCTAAGCAATCTGACAAAGTGAAAGTTAATACCTCCGCTCCATTCTCCAGATAGCAGGCTAGAGGCTCCCTCGTCAGGCCATACGCATAAAGGGTACGACGAACGGGACTCGCAGGGCGTGCTAACCAATCAGATTCAAAGCCAATTAGCTCCAAAAAAGAAGCAACTTCGATTAAATACAAGGTTTCTCCTTCGGTATGTTTGCCAGCTAAAACCTGCAAAGAGCTATCAGTATAATCTAGTAACTTTACGTGAAAGATATTAATAACTTTCACGTAACCAGGTTCTGAACTTGGGTCTGATAAAGCTAGGTAATCACAACCATTAGCCTGTGAGTTGAGATAGTATTCAGCAGCAGACCATAACTGTCTGGGTTGGTTTTTGGCTTTTTTTGTCGGCTCAGTTTGTGTTACTAAATATTGCCAGTACTGAGCCGCAGTTCTTAAAGTGCAGACACTAGCTAGGAGATAGTTAGGTAAATAAGCTTCAAAAACAGAATCAGCAGTTTCTGTTTTTTCTAGGAACTGCAATACTGACTGGCTGGGTAAACCAACCGGATTCGCTATTTGTCGAAAGGTGAAGACAAAGTTTTCATCCGGTAGTTGGTAAGCATTTAATTCAATGTTTAAAGAACGCCACACGCCACGGCGTAACAGGGGGATGAATTTAGCTAGTCTGTGCATAGAGATAATATTCATGTTTCCAAAAATTACATGAGAAAAAGCTGAGGCGGGTAACGAAAATGAGGAATAAATTTTCTTCCCTATCTCCCACATCGCCCACATTGCAGGGAGCTTAACGCGAGTGCAATTCGTTTTAACCCCAACAGTCAACAGCCTAATTAAGCCTTTTATCCTTCAAAAGCTCGGCCAAAGATTTTTGTGCAAGCAGTTTTAACAAAGCTAGAGCTTTCTGATTTTTTTGGAGAGCGAAGTAAGCCCAAATAGTTAGCCAATCTTCAAAAGATAGAGTAGTGACGCGACAGAAATTGCCGCGCTCTGCTTTGTAAAGATGTTGAGAATACTTTCCGGAAAACCCCCGTTGTCGTAAAACGCGGTTTTTCTTGGCGGAACGCTTCATTTCCTTATCTAGCCATTCTGTTGAAGCATCGATTACAGACAAACCAGATTGTGGTGTAATCCAATATTTGCCCTGCCGATCTACCACTACAGAAAGCATTCCAATGGATTCAAAGAAGCAGTCAAATAAAACACCTTCTTCAGAGATATTTTCTTCAAAATCATAGTCAGGCGTACAGAGATAATCAGAATCTTGAACTGCTTCTGGCTCTGGAAGAACCTCTGCATATTTGAGATTTTCACAATCAGCCATGAATTTTTGCCAGCGTGCATCAGTACGGGTTGGTAAATGAGACAATTTCCTTCTTTTGGAGAGGTATTTCCAGTAGGATACCGCCGTAGACAAGAGGGTAAGAGTCCTTAATTTCCTTTTATTAGCAGGCTGTAAGGTAACCTCAAAAGTAGGAAAATTGTAGTTAATGATGAATTTTTGTACCGCCATTGCAGAAACTCCAAACATTTTCGCAATGGTGTCTCTGGCAATTAAGATCGCAGGCTCGTTGTCTATCAAAGTATAGTAAATCCGCCAGCTGCTCCCGCTGCCTCTCAAAATCCCGGAGGTTGCATACAAAACTGAGTTTCCTTGCATAGAACAAAGGTTTCTGATTAATTCAAGGATTTTAAACACCAGTAGACGGGTCTTTTTTGGTATTCTTGCCAGTGCTGAATCTAGGCATATGTCATCTGAAAAGGGAAAAACAAAGGGAATTACTAATCCCACGGTTTTTTTTGTTTTATAGCAACCGCCAGGGCGATTAAGGCAACTCCAACTGTTACCTTTAGTCCATAATCCCTTACTTCGTCAAGCTTTTTCCTCTTCCCTCAACGCTCGCCCCCAGCAAGAGAGCCCCTAGTGCCTAGCTATATATGACAAATATTTTGGCTTTCCCAAACTAAATACCAGATCTGCCTTAAGTTAGATTCCTTTTATGCCTTTAGATTTATAAGTTTAGTCTGTAGGGACAAAGATCTTATTTGAAAGTCCCGGAATGAGTTAAGTAGCTGCAAGTATTTCAAGAAAAGTTTTTATTTACTATATAGATATAGAGTTGTAATAATACAGCCTAAAGGATAATATTTATGAACAAAATAGTAATTAAAAATTGATGTACCTGCACCTAATTATTCAAGTAAAACTATTACTTAAGATTTTCTAATTAATCGGTAAATCAAGTTTCATCCCTTCTTTTAGACCAAGGTTTTGGGCTGTTCCACCCAACAGTTCAATTACTGCATCAACCTGAACGGGCGACGCAATAGGAGAACAAGAAAAATCAGCTTGGCAGGGAGGAACTTGGTGCATAATTTTGACAATTTTACCTTGACGTATAAACACTAAGTCAAGAGGCACCAGCATATCTTTCATCCAAACTGCTACGTTCCGCCTCGGCTCTACAGGGAAAATCATACCTCCTGTTTTTAACTGCCTTGCGGTTCTTTTCATTAACCCTCTCGATTGAGTTGCTGGAGTATTAGCAACTTCGAGCGTAAACTTTGTACCACCTAGCATTATTTGCACTGTAGGGCGAGTGTAATTAGCAGCTACTCCCGCCAACATCATGGCAAGCAAACTAATCCCAATGCTCCAGCCAAAAGTATCTGCGATCCGATCCGTTAAACTTTTATTACGCATAGTTTTAACTTAGTTCCCGCTCGTTTTAATTTCGCTCCAACCGCTGACCCCAATAACTAATCAGTGGTGGTGCGAACACTGAATTATCAGGAGAACTGGCTGGTTCGCAAATATATTTAGCTTGGTTTTCCATTGCCAATATCTCATCAGTTCTGGCAGAAAACAAAGTAAAAATGGTATCTCTTTGTGCCAGAAAATCTGGGAGTGATAATTGGATAGAAATGCGATCGCATTTGCCTGGAAGCGTCATAGAATAATGAGACTGAAAGACTGCGTTAGCCGCTTTAATGACCATCTGCTCTAACTCCGCTGGCGTAAAGTTTTGGGTGAGGTTAAGCAGTTGTCTCCATTCAGCTTCAGTTAACGGCCCATCACCCTGCTGATAACGCCGATCGAAACGCTGTGCGTGTAATTGAATGATTTCTTTACGCTCGATATGCTGAGGAAAACCAACGTAAACCCTGCGATCGAAGCGCCCTTCGCGAGTCAGCTCTGGAGGTAAAGAATTAAAACGGTTTAAAGTTGCAATTACGTAAGTATAACTGGTTTTTTCCTGCAACCAAGTCAGCAATGTTCCTAATATTTGCCGATTTGAAGTGGCTTCACCAGAAGAAACTCGCTCGGTATCGAACAATTTATCAAATTCATCAAAGCCTACAACTACAGGAGCCAAAGCTTCTAAGCGCCTAATTATTTCCCGTAGATAACCAACACCTCTGGCGACAATAATACCCACATCTAAAATGCACAATGGAAATCCTAATTGATCGGCACAAGCTTTCACGGCTCTGGATTTCCCAGTTCCGGGAGGCCCAACCAGCAAGCAACCTTTAGGTAGGGGTAAGCCGCAGTTTCTTGCCGCATCAGTATATCGATTTTTGACCTGCTCGAACATATTTCGCAACCGATCTAAGCCACCAAATCCTTTAACGTTGGGCTGTGCAATGAAATCTAAATCCAAAGTGCGCTTGAGTCGCTCTTTTTTATACTCCAGCAGATAGTTAATAACTGTTGCTTCTTCGTTTCCTGTCGCTTGTGAGTGTTTTAATCCTAACGTTAAACCCGTAGTAATTTCTTCTCTACTCAATCCGGTCGCGGCTAAAATTAAGGAATTGCGATCGCGCGGAGCGCACTGCCGAAGGCGATCGCAGAATTTACCCGCACCCACAGGAGATTGCATGAGTGCATCTATATGGATGCCAATCTCTTGGATATCCGGCAAGGGTTTCCACAATTCGGGTATCGCGGAAGCTAAATCCAAGGGTAATTCTGTTGCATCCGTCCCAAGTAGGATCAGGTAGGGGACGGATTCTTTTTGGTTAGTCTTGACCTTGGCCTTCCATTCACCAAGTAAGTTTATCAGCATCGATCGCAAGCGCAAAGCACTTGATTTTGTTGCCGCATCAGCGTCAAGCGACACAGCCATTAGCGACTGAAGATTTTCAACGATGAAAATCGCCGACCCAGCATAGCGTTGCACAAAGCTTAAAGCTTGTGCGGGAAAGACAGCTTCCCAGCTATCGCCGCGATCGGAGAAATCCATAGACGCTGTACTAAATCGGATTTCCCAGAATGCTTGTTGCCCAAAATTCCAGATATAAACAGGCAACTGTCGCTGCACGCCAAAATTGGCGATAAAACTAATGGTTTCCAGCCTCTCAATTAATAGGCTTTGGATGGAAATAATCCTGAATTCTTCCAGTAATAAGTCGATATCTTTCCACTGCATCTGCATCCTTCCTTATAAAAAACTACTAGCACTGACCTCTTTCTAAGGTTAGAAATAGCCGACTTAATCCAAAGTGACTGAGAACAAATAAATGCCTGCGGGTATACTAAGCAAGAGTCTTATCCAGTCAGGTAGGCGATTGAGTGGGTAAGTGATAGCAGAGATGGCAAGCAATACTCCTCCGTCTTGCCATTGTCCGCTAAGTATTTGAAATCCACCCATCACAGCCAATAATACTGTCAGCAACCACCCCAGGAACTCTTGAGCCAGTTGCAACCTACCTCTTTTTCCGGTTTCCGGTGGTGGCGTATTCATGTTATTAGCCCTTGACAATCAAAGTATTTTCTCATTTGATTATAAACGCTTTCTTTGGCCGTTATCCACAGATAAAATAGTCTACTACCTCAGTCATAGTCTATTTATTTCTAGGGTATTAATTTTGATCGACCGCCCTTGGTTAGCAAATATAACTCCGGTCTTAGTTAACCCAAGACTATAGCATTAAAATGATAAATGATGAGATTCTACCCAATGAACGGTTTAATTAAAGTAGCAGCTAATGTACTAATAATAAATAAGAGTTTTGAACTTTTCTTATGCCATTACCAAACTTTCTCCCCAATAAAACTAGAGGGTTCAATACCGAACTCGCGCTCAACCAAATTCCTATCGAGTTACTTATGCACGCAGCTTCAGGATTACTGTTTGTGGATTTACTCATAGGATTTACCTTCTCAAACTTGATTTTGTTCGTGTTATTTTTGTTCGGTTCTGCCGCATTAATTTGGCGGCATGAGTTTAACAAATTTTTGACAAAAATAGCTCGTGGAGTTAGTAGAGGACACATAAGAATGGGAGCCGTATTGTTTTTAGTTATGGCTACAATCTGGTTCCTCACCTTAAGTGCTGCTCCCGCTCACGCTCAATTCTTTGTCAATACAGAACAATGGCTACGTCAATCTTTCCCGATAGGCGGTCAAGGTGGCGCGGGTGGTGCAGGTGGTGCTGGAGGCACTGATATATATGCACTGGTATTTAACACCCTTCGAGCCATTTTCGTTTTGTATTTAGCAATATCCTTAGTCAGGGTAATTGCAGCAGCCAGGAACGACGAAGACTGGCAAAATTTGGCCAGAACCCCCCTCATTATTCTGGTTGTCGTGACATTAGGAGATATCCTTGCCACCTTAATTACTGGTCAAGGAACAGGTGGCGGTGGCGGCACACCTTAAGAAAGGCGTAAGCGCGATTCCAATTTGTTTGCAGGTACGTCACTATTTCCAGAGTTTTCAATCGGGAAAATATGCCAAATTCGCGCTCTTTTCCACCTGCTAGCACATTTAGACCAGTTAACCCAACTTTGGGAAAAACTCCAAAGTTGGGGCCATTCCCCGGCGATCAGGTTGCTCCTTGGGCAGGGATATGTTTAGTCAGCTACTACATCTGTAAAACCGTATTTGGACTGTCTTGGTTGTGGACAGGATTAGCAGCTGGGTGGGGATGCGCTACCTGGTGGATACTTACAGCAAATGGTGCTTGGCGGTGGTTATCTAAATTCGTTTCAGTTCCTAATTGGACGAGAGGGTTTGCTTTATATCAGCCACTTCTGGAAAACAGGGAAGTCAATCAATCCAAAACTTCTCATAGACAAATTTTGATGGAATTACAACACTCTCAAAGAAAAAGCTTCAAAGCAACGCGAGGAAGAAAATAATGGGGATACTAAACTTTTTTCAAGCTAAAGATTCACCTAAAAGTTCAGAGATTAAGCACTCTCAGAAAAAAAGACGTAAAAATAAACCAAAAATCGGTAAGCGTGAAGTCGATAATGGCTTTGGCAAGATTCGGGTAACTCCCCTTGAAGATGCTTTCCAACTAGCTAGCTTGCTAGAAATTAATTTATTCGATCGCCCAATGGGAGCCTACGTACTCAAAAAAGGTGAAGACAGTTTCATGATTCAGTTTGGATTTGAGTGCCAAGGTGTTCACTCAACCTTAAGAGATGAGGAAATTGACCCGATATTTGATGCGATCGAATCTGGATTAAAAGATTTACCTTTTGACGAAAGGTTAACTATTCATCTAGGTTCTTTCACCACAGACAGCTTCCGACAAGCCGAACTAGAAACAATAGTAGAAACCGCACCAAATCCAGAATTGCAATACTTAGTTTTGAGTGAAAAAGCACGAATACGGCAGCTAACTCGTCAAGGAATCCGAAAACCTAAATTCCTTCGTTTGTATGGAACCTATACCATAGAACCGGAAACCGTAGGAACAACCGACCATATTGAAAAAGCTTTAGCTTTTATTGAAAAGTCATGGAAAAAGTTCACTGGAGAAATTCACGAACTCCGCTTTTTTCGAGTAGAAAAGTTACTTTATGCGTCTTTCACCGATGGTTTCCAACGCTGGGAGCAATTACTTGCTAACAAAATGGGTTTAGAGATTCGCCCTTTTACCGCCCAAGAAATGTGGTCGCATTTGTGGTCGAGATTTAACGATACTCCACCACCCCCAATTCCTCAGTTGTTAGTTTTAGACGAAAACGGCTTGAGAGAAAATCAATATTCAGATGTGCATCCCACAACTTTATTAATGGAATCTGAATCTTCTGTTCCCGTTGCCGATCGCCGTTGGACGCATATCAAAAATAAATACATCGGAGCTTTAACCTTTCAAGATAAACCGGGAGGTTGGACAGATAAATATGCCCAAATGTCCTATTTATGGAAGGTGATGGCACGCGATGAAGTGTACGATACAGAAATTTATTGTCAGTTGATGAGAGCTAACGATGGGTTGGTAAAAAGCAATATGCAACGCATTACCAAACAGTCTACAGTTAGCGCTGAACTGGCAACTGAAAAAAGTTCTGTAGATGTCGGTTCATTATTAAAAATTGAAGATGCAGTTGCCGCTCAAGCTGAACTCTATCGCGGCGCAGTTGGTATCCATACTGCTGTTGTTTTCTTAGTTTACCGTCCGACTAGGGAAAAATTAGACGAAGCGTGTCGTCACTTGCAATCTTTATTTCTTCGCCCAGCTTGGGTGATTAGAGAAACTGAATATCCTTGGAAAATTTGGCTGCAAACGTTTCCAATTTGTTGGGAACGTCTGATGACTACTCCTTTCAATCGTCGCCGACTTTATCTTAACAGCGAAGTTGTGGGATTGATGCCTTTAGTCCGCACCCGAAGTGGTGATAAAGCTGGGTTTGAATTAATCGCAGGAGAGGGAGGAACGCCTGTTTTTATCGACTTATACAATCAACACAAAAATTTAGGTCTTTTCGGTACAACTCGCTCCGGGAAATCGGTGATGGCAGCAGGCATTTTAACCCAAGCTTTAGCGCGGGGAATGCCAGTAGTAGCAATGGACTATCCCAAACCAGATGGTAGTAGTACGTTCACAGACTATACTCGGTTTATGGGTGAAGATGGCGCTTATTTCGATATTGGCAAAGAATCTTCAAATTTATTTGAATTACCGGATTTAAGTACCCTATCGCCACAACTTCAAAAAGAGCGATTTGAAGATTACAAAGACTTTTTAACTTCCGCATTGATGGCAATGGTGATAGGTGGAAAACGCACCAGCGGGATGAGAGATACTGCCATTCTGGACACTGTACGATCGATTTTGACTTTAGCTTTGGATGCTTTCTTTAGCGACTGGCAAATTCGCGATCGCTATGCAACTGCATTCACTAATGGCTTTGGCTCGGAAGAATGGCAACAGATGCCCACTTTAAGCGATTTTCTGAGCTACTGTTCTACGGAACGGCTGCGCTTGGATTCACTGGCTGGCGATATTCCGGCGGCGCTGCAATTAATCAAACTGCGCTTGCGGTTTTGGCTGACTTCGCGAGTGGGTAGAGCGATCGCACTTCCTTCGACTTTTAGAAGTAACGCAAGGTTGCTTGTTTTCGCCCTCAGAAACCTTTCCAACGATGAAGATGCAGCCATCCTTTCTTTGAGTGCTTATTCGGCAGCTTTACGGCGTGCTTTGGCATCAAAAGCGAGTATTTTCTTCATTGATGAATCGCCAATTTTGTTTGAATATGACAGTATCGCCGCTTTAGTTGGAAGATTATGTGCTAACGGAGCTAAATCGGGTATCCGTGTTATTTTATCCGCTCAAGATCCAGATACGATCGCTACCTCTCCCAGTGGTGCAAAGATATTTCAAAACCTGTCCACTCGACTAATTGGAAGAATTCAACCAACAGCAGCAGATCGCTTTGTAAATATTCTCAAATATCCACCTGAAATCATTTACAAAAATTCCACAGAAAGCTTTTTTCCGCGCCGAAGCGGAATGTATTCGCAATGGTTGTTAGACGATAACGGCATTTACACGTACTGCCGCTACTATCCATCCGCCGAGTTATTAGCAGCAGTTGCTAACAATCCTGAAGAACAGGCGGCGCGTGCGATCGCTTTCCAAAAATACAGCGATAAATTCATCGCCATCAAAGAGTTTAGCAAACAACTTGTCGCTCTAAATAAGAGTGCTTGAAATTGAAAATCAAGAAGGAGTAAATATGGAACACAACAAACACTTCAAAAAATCCGCTATGGTTTTAGGTTTAGCTGCGATGCTTTTGATTGCTTCTGCTGCTCCTAGTCGTGCTGTTACTATACCGATGGGTGGGGGAGACTTTTTCAATGGTTTGTTGAACCAGTTTCTCCAGTATTTTGAAGAAGCTCAACGGTACATTAGCCAAGCAATAAATGACAAAATTCAACCGTTAGAAGAGTCGATTAATGCCGATTTACAAAATGCACTTGGGCAAGCTAAAGGCGTTTTGGGAATACCCGACCCTATAGCGACTCGAAAAAGTGTCGAAGAAACTTTATCAAATTCTGCTGAACCGATTAATTCACAAGAAAGAGCAACAAACGAGATCGATCGCCAAATTACCAGAGCAACTGCATCTGCAACACTCAGTCAAGAAGGACAGCAACGAACTCAAGAACAATTGCAAATTACCAAACAAGCAGTAGAAACGGTGCAGCAGCAAGCACAAATCGCTCAGTCAGATGTAGTTACTCAGAATGTCATGAAACGGATCGCTGCCCAAAATGCAGAAATCAGCGGTGTTCTTGGTTCTATGCGGCAGGATATGGCACAAGATGCCCAACGTCAAGAACTAGCTAATGTCAACCTAACAAATATTTCTCGTGGTATCGACGGTCAAAACCAAGCCGCAGATAGCGAGCGAGTTAGCACGGGTTTTGGCAACTTACGTATTTTTTCAAGAGCCAGATTGTTCTAATTCATTTTAGGTGAACCTGAAGATGGAAATGTTATCCCGAAGTTTTTTATGGAAAAATTCGCTCTTATTTGGGGCTGTGCAAGACCAAGCTTCTCAAATTATCAATCAATCTGCACAAGGTTCTCAATTTATCAGCGAATCGCTCGATCGGCTTTGGGATGACGTGCTGAGTGGCGGCTTATACACCGCCCTCGCCAATCTCGGTATTTTGTTTGCAGTAGGCACCTTACTGATTTTCATGGTGCAGTGGGCTAAAGATTTGATTGATGGAGAGGAAGTCCGCAGTTTCTCCGAACTAATGTGGCCTATTTTAGTTATCTGTTTGCTCGCGAATAATGCCTCACTTTTATCAGATTCAACGAAAGGTATGCGGTCATTAATCAACCAAGTCAATCAAACAATCTTAACTCAAACAGCCTCTAGCATTAGCCTGCAAGAAGCTTATCAAAAGGTGATGTTAGAAATCGGTTCGGAAGATTTAGCGCGTGGTATTTTAGCTCAATGCGCTACCAAAGCAGACCCGCTCCAACAGCAAGATTGCGTGAATAACGCAGTGGAACAAGCCAAAGCTTCTGCCCCACCTAACCCTTCCCGGTCGTATCAAAATTTTTTAGATTCTCTCAATCCTTTACAGCAAGGACAAAATTTGGTTAATACTTTGCAATCGGGCATTCAAAACACGCTCGTCATGTCAGCTAGAGGATTGCTGATTGCTTTCGGTATGGCCTTTCAATGGTTGGTTGAAATCACTTGGGTGCTAACAGCTTTGCTTGGCCCTCTAGCAGTTGGCGGTACTCTACTTCCCGTCGGCCAAAAAGCTATCTTTGCTTGGCTGATTGGGTTTTATTCAGTTGGATTAGTCAAACTTTGTTTAAATATTGTGACGGGATTGGTCGCCACTTTAGTTGTAAATGCAGGCGACAACGACCCCATGATTTTTGCTTTCGCCGTCGGCCTACTAGCACCAATACTGTCACTGGCGTTAGCAGCAGGTGCAGGAAAAGCCGTTTTCGATGCCTTACAAACTGTGATTCGGCACGGTTTACTTGCAGGCGGTAAAGACGTGCGCCGGGGCGCTAATGCGCTTGGACAAGTTACTGGCTTTGTATTTTCTAAAATACTCGGTCGCTAAAACATAATAGTTGAATCGCCCCATTTTTTGAATTTTGAAATAATTTTGAATTGTTTATGGCTTCTCCTCAAACTCCTTACACGGAAGAATCAGCGACAACCAAACGTTTGCGCTTTCTAGAAAGACAAGAAAAGCGCTTTACAACAAGTGATACTTTAGCACTTTTTGCTGTTGTCACGCTGGGTTTACATATGATCAACCTTTTAGGAGTAATTCTCCTCTACGGTGCTTATTCCAGTTTAGCTCGAAAAGCACCACCGACTTTAGTGCAATTAGAAACAGGTAAAACCATAGCAGTAGCGCCCCTTGGCTCTAAAGAAAGAACCCCAAAAGTTATTAGCCAATTTGTCGCTGATATCTTCACATTAATGATGAATTGGTCTGGAACTTTAGCAGCTACAACTGTAGAAGAAGCTGCCAATCCCAAGCCCGACCCTGGCGTAAAAATAGATAACAGAAATCGCGTTACCACAGCAGCATGGCAAGCGAGTTTCGCTTTGTCTGAAGATTTTCGGAAAGAATTTCTCACTAAGCTAGCTCAAATTACTCCGGCGGGAGTCTTTAACCGCTCAGTTCAAGTTACTTTAGTTCCTCTGGAAATTCAACCGCCTACCCAAATTGGTGAGGGAAAGTGGAAAGTCAAAATGGTGGCGAACTTGATGGTAATGGACAAAACCAGCAATTTAGGGGATGTAATTCCCTTTAATAAAGAGATTTACGTTCAAGCTGTGGAAGCGCCCAAAGCCCCGACTGAAACACTATCAGATTTAGGTTCTAAAGTTTATTCTGTGCGACAAAGTGGATTAGAAATCTATGCAATCCGCGATTTAACCAAGGAGGATTTATAATGACAGACCCCAAGGATTATTCTGAATTTGCTTCTTTCGATCCAGATCATATACGTGCAAGTGAAAGTAGTTCAGCTTCCGAGCGAACGTCTCTAGGATTACCAGAGCGCTCTAGCCGTTCCCCAGAATCTTTAGAGCGACCATCTTCTAGCGATCGAAATGGAGATGAAGCTGCCACGGTTTGGGATCGGAAAAGATTAGCGGAATTAGTTAATTTTGAAGAGGATGGTGAACCGCGCTCAGCTAAAAAATCAGACTCGCCTGGAGCAGAAAAAGACGCAACGAATAACATTGTTTCTCGCGATGAGTTATTTGAGTTCGATCCAGACGATCCAAACCAGTCTAAAACCGAACGCACTTTTTCTAATAGCCCTTGGACTAAGGGTGGTTTAGTCGGGATGGGCGCAATGGTCGTTTTTGTAGGCGCGGGACTTTTTCTCAATAACGTTTTCAATCGCGGGAAAGTCGCGCAAGCACCACCCACTCCCACTCCGACCCCAGCACTAACTCCAGCGCCGACACCAGCTGAAAATGAAACGGGAAAACTCAAGACTGAAATCGCTCTTGGCACCCAAGCCGAACAATTAGCGGCACTCAATCGTGCTAAAAGCCCTTCTAACCTAACTCCAACACCGACTGCAACACCAAGTCCAAGTTTGGCTCCCACGGCGACAAATACTTCTCCAAATCAAGCTCAAACTTCAACACCAACGCCCACCCGTACTGCCAAACCTGTTGTAAGCCCACCAGCAAATAACACACCTTCTCCCGCGCCCAGAGTCATCGTCAGAGAAGTGGTGAAAAGAGTTCCGGTGCCAGTTCCAGTACCGCAGCCAGCACCTGTCAGACAAGTGCCGATTGCCACCAATAGGCCAGCACCTGTACCCGTTGCACTCGATCGACCAGCTCGGCAGATTGTGCGATCGGCTCCGCCGCTGCGCTCAGCGCAATCGCCAGCACCAGCACCAACGATCGCTCCTACTCCTACTCCTAGACCTCCAGCGGTACAGCCAAAGGAACCGACGATCGCTCCTACTCCCAGACCTACTCGTGCAACAGAGGCATCACCACAGCCCGATCCGTTCGCACAATGGCAGGCACTAGCTAGTGTGGGTAGCTACGGACAGGCAGATGTTCCTGGGGACGACAGCCAAGAAGTTGCTGCTGTACCTGTCCCCTCTCAGCAGGCAGAACCAGCTATGCCGGGACAAATCGGCGTTTCCCCAGTACCTGTTAGTGCTTACCCTTATACGGTTATGCCGCCAGCAGCGCCGGGGGCGTACTCGCCAGGGGAACAAGTTGCGATCGCGGCAGCGGAACGAAGCTCTATCGCGCTTCCCAAAGCTGTAAGAGTTATTGCCGACCCGCCTGCGCCTTATACAAACCAAGGTACTAGCAACGACGCGGCTGAAGAAAGCCTACTACTGAATGGTTCTCGATCGCCAGCAGCTCAACCCCAACCCGAAGTAGCCGCCATCAACCCTGAAGAAAGCTTGCTACTGAATGGTTCTGCATCAACAGTAGCTCAAACCAACCAATCCCCCGATTTAGTCGCAGCCAACTCAGGTATGCAAGCGGTAGATGCCGAAGAAGATGTACTGATGGGCAGAGTTCCACAGCAACCACCATTATCACTGCGCGATAATTCTCCCGCTCTCAGCGGTCAATACCTCCAAGTAGGAACCAGCGCCAGCGGCAAGTTAATTACACCAGTCCTCAATCCTTCAGGAGTCACTACCGCCAACACTAATAAGTACGCTAATAATCCTTCTAACCCCAATGCTCAAAGGTTTGCAGTTCAGCTAACATCCCCCCTACTCAATGCCTACGGACAACCGATTGTTAATCCCGGCACTTTGATTGTATTTACAGTTGCTTCAGTTGCACCAAATGGATGGGTTGATGCTATCGCTGAATCTGTGGTGTTTTCTGATGGAAGAGAATACCGTTTACCCCCCGGAGCGATCGGTATTCGGGGAGATGGCGGCAAACCATTAATTGCTAAAAAATGGGATGACAAAAGCCGGGAAATTTTCTCGCAGGATGCTAATGCTTTTCTCTTTGGTGCGCTTAGCAATGTAGGCCGAGTATTAAATCAGCCTCGCAGCGAGTCTTATGAATATAATTCCGGTTTTGGTTTTGGTTTGGGTCGTCGCAGCATCGAGCGCAATAGTCCAAATGTTTTGGGTGCTGTATTGTCTGGCGGATTCGCTCCAGTTTTGGAGTCCATTATGCAGCGGAATGCTATGGCAATGCAAGAAATGCGTCAACGCCCCAACATTTGGTATGTATCCGCCGGTAAAGAAGTTCAGATTTTTGTTAATCAATCGTTCCAATTTTAGTTAAGGTGTAAAGCCATGCAATTTTCACACAAGGCTAAATTTTGCAATTCTCTGCTACTGACAGTACCTTTAACTTTTGGGTTTGTGGGTGTTTTTCACCAGGATGTTCAAGCTGCCCCAGTCAGGCAAGGGCATCAGGTAGCCTTACTTCAAATCGATCGATCCGTTGCACTCGGAAATAGGGCGAAACCTCCCACTGTTGTCCTAGTGCCAGGTCACGGTGTAAATATCAGCTTTATTCCTACTGGGGAGATTATTGAAAAGATTTGGTTGGATAATCCGCAATATGCCACTTTAGATGTGGATGGTTGTTTGTCATCTCAGCACTCAGGTAGAAAATGCGATAGCCCAGGCGCTCAAGTAGTACACTTGCGTCGGATTGTGGATTTGAATTTTCCAGGGCTGCATTCTACTCCAGATACCACATTGACAGTTGTTACCAGAGATGCTAGTTCCGGTTCGCGATCGGGCAATCGAAGCGTTTACACTTTTCGCGTAGCTAAAGGAAGCGGCGTTCCACGTTATAGCGTTATCGAAATTGTATCCGATCAAGGACGTGCTGTTGCAAACGTCGCGAATGTTGTTAATGTGGCTAATAATTCTGCGGGTACTTCCGAAGTTTCTTCTGTTAGCTACGAGACACTTACAACTGGGATGCAAGTTGCTTTGGCGCAAGGGCTTTTGCAATATCGTTCTGGCCTTTGGTATCGAATTAACGACTTTTTGTTGCGGCTGAAGGCGGGTACACCGTTGCAAATGGCAATGGGACTTTCTGGGTTGAACGAAAGAATAGTTTCGCGTCTGCGAGATTTGGGGTCGGGTGACGGTTTGGACAGATCTCCTATCGTGCCGTCTGCACCTGTTTATTCGGAGAGAGATGCTGCGTATCGACAACCATTACCAGCTGTTCCTCCTACAAGCCGCAGGCGATCGATACCCGTCTCTGTTCCAGTTTATCAAGCGCCTCAGCAGGTTCCGGTTTATTCTCCGGTTTATCAAGCACCTCAACAAGTCCCGGTTTATTCTCCGGTTAACATCGCGCCTGTTTATCAAACTCCAAGGTTGGTGCCGCCAGCAGTGACGCCTTACCGTAGCGGCACTGCTGGCATGACGACTCCACCTTTTGTGCCAGCTGCCTATTGAGTGGGAGGGGAAGAGTATGTTGATAGCTCGTTTGATAAGGGTTTTTAACAGTGTGGGATTTAAGCGTTTCGGTCAATGCTGTTTGGGGTTTATTTTGGCTTTTGTTTTTGGTGGCCTTTTCTTTCCCAGTACAGCTCAATTTCCGCCTGCAAGTGTACCGGGTGCAGCAATTGAGATCGCAACCTTTAAAAATGCTGCAATTCCCGACTGGAGTCAGATTAGTTTTGGTTCCTTGCCAGGAGCTTTATCCGATGGAGGTTTTACAGTACCGCCAGATATCGTTTCTCAATTAGGATTCGACCCATCCCGTACTTGGGCGGCAGGCCAAAAACCTGACACTTTTCTAGGACTGGGCGATTTTGAAGAATCTTTTTATCTCCAAAAATTCAACTTAGCAACGATTGCCCAACTGGTAAGTTTAGATTTATCCAAGTTCAAGTTGTCAGATTTTGGAGCCATAAAATTCCAAAGCATTGCCAGTTTGGTTAAGGCTATTCCCACCTTGAAAAATTTTAAAATTGGAGAGGTATTGCCAATTAATGACTTATTAGCGGCTTCGCTGACCCAAGGTTTTAATCCTTCAGAAACAATTGCTCAACTTTTACAAAAGTCTCCCATATTGGGCGAACTGTCTCTGAACGATATTCCACTCGAAGCTTACCCTTTATCTGATTCAATTCCCGAATTACCAAATACTGCCCTTGGTTCATTTAAAGATTGGGAAAGAGTTTTGATTAAAGAAGTGCCTGGATTGAGTAACGTTCCTTTCAGTCAATTTCCTAATCCCATTCAAGCTGTAGGTTCTACTGTGGGTTTAGTTGATGTTGCGTTTGGAACAGCGGAACAGGAGCGAAATCGCACAATTTCAGGAAGCGATCGCCAAGGCTTTAGTGTGAAATGCGATCGCGACTGCGCCCACATCGAATTAGCTGGAGATGAAACAGTTCTGGGGAAGCAATGGATATCGGGAAAGTACCAACAAGTCAAAGGCGGACATGGCGTACTAGCGCGGGTTAACAACGGGAAAGAACCTACCGGAAGACACCCTTTTGGCAATGCTTTCAAAGTGGCGATTTGGGAAGTCAAGGAAACGACTGGCGAAGCATCTCAAGCACTCTTTTTCCGTATGTGCATGAAGTTTTTGGGCTGTACTCCGTATTTTATTGGCCCTATTCCTTGGCTCACCTATCAAGAAAAGATGCCGATTTTCTTAGGATTAATTGAACCTAGTACCAGCAATAGCGTATCAACTTCAACAGGTGCTACGCCACCACAACTCGAATCCACTGCTAACAATTCGCGTTATCAGCAAAAAGATAGCTTTCAAATTCCCAGCGCAACTAGCGGAAATTTAGGATTTCTTATTAAGGAAATCGCAGATTGCAAAGTCACCCATAATGGTGTCGTTTTAGATGCTTTATCTAAGGCTATTAGTTCTCTGGAAGGTGATTATACATCTGTAGGTTCTTACAGTTGCGATCGCGCTGGAAACTGCGGACGCGGTTTGGGAAGCAAGCAGTTTATGTCCTATCGTTCCGATGTGCGATCGCTAATTGCTGCCAAACCAGGCGGAACTGAATTTTTGTCGCGTTTGGATGGAGGTAATCTTATCACACCAGATGAGTTAATGCAATACTTCAGCCCTCAAGAACAAGAAGATTTATTTCGGTCGGATGCCAGGGTGCTGCTCGATCGTGCTACCAGTACCATCGACCCCCAAACCGGGCAACTTTTTACAGGTTCAAGATTAATTGAACGAGTGGGCCAAATGCACTTCGGCGGCTCTTCGATTCCAATAGATGCTCAAGCTAGCGATGTTTTTGGTCAATTGACTGTTAAATCCTACGGTCAGAAAACCGAAGCTAATTACGAACAAGCTTTGCAGTCAATGGGTTGTCTGTAAAGTTCCCATAATAAAGGTACGCGGTGAAGGCATTACTTCGTTTATTTCTAACGCTAACACTTGAATAGCGGGAGTATTCAAGGGAGGTTTTTGATGAAAAATGTTGAACTATTTACTAAACATAGACTTCGGGTAGTCATTGTAGCCTGCTTGATAGCGCTCTTTGCTTTTGGCTGGGGCTTTATGGCTAAGACGCAAGTAAACAAACCAACGACATTGACCTGGCAACCTGCACAGAAAGTTGTCGAAACGGCTTTGTTTCAAAAAGTTTTAAAAGAAAACTTTCAAAGCGCCAGTAATGAATCTTTCCCCAATGCAGTTAAAGTCAAAGTAGTTACTCTAGCCGCCGATCAAAAATATTTCGTCTTTGACTTCAATACGGCTAAATTGTGCGGCGTTGCTGGCTGTTTATATAGCGCCTACACAACGGATAGTCAAAGGATTTTAAGTTTAATGCTAAAACCTCAATTACCCAAAGGTTTTAGCTTGTTAGTCCAAAGCTCCGAAACGAGAAATGGGTATCCGTGTTTAGATGTATTTCAAAGAAACTCTAACGAGTTAGTCAGTAGAAGCCATTTTTGTTTTGAATCAGGACGCTTAGTGCTATTGAATCAATCGCTTAATGAGGTTAAATCGTGAATATGAAGGCTACAGTTTTAAGTCAATCGAATACTCCTAATCTTTCTAAGTTGGCTCCGACTCAACAGTTAATTCACCAACTTCAGTCCCCCAGTGGGTTGATGCTGTTAGGATGTCTGGGTTTTGCGATCGCTTTACAATTGCTAAATGGAGTTGGTAAGAAAGGCAAGCTTGCTACTGGCTACTGGGGAAGTGGAAAAGAAAAAACCCGTGCTGCTAAAGTTGCTAAAAAACAGATGCGAAAAGTGACTCGCAATAACGTCGCTCTCTATATTGGCACACCAGATCATATCAGAAAAAAGCTGCGTCAAGAGTGGGAAACTGCTGGACTGATTAAAAAGTTAAATCCTTGGCAGCAAACAATCCAAACATTCGCTGCGACACCGACTTTATACGTACCGGATGCCCAACGGGGGATTTGTGCTATAGGTGCAGCGGGTTCGGGAAAAACTTTCAGCGTGATTGACCCTTTGATTCGTTCAGCACTTGACCAAGGTTTCCCAGTCTGTCTTTACGATTTTAAATATCCGGCGCAAACTAAACGGGCTGTAGCTTACGCCATGAAGCGGGGTTATACCGTGAGAGTTTTTGCACCTGGTTTTCCTGAAAGCGAAATTTGCAATCCCCTTGATTTGATTAGAGATGAAGAAGATGCGATCGCCGCAGGTCAACTATCAATGGTTTTAAACAAAAACTTCGATAAAAGTGGAGGAACTGCTTCTAGCGATAAGTTTTTTGAGGATGCGGGAGATGCGTTAATTGAAGGCATTTTATTAGTGACTAAAGCCATTAAAACTTTGACAGGTACAGATGAATACTGTGATTTGATGATGGCACAAGCTATTTTAAGTTTGCCTAGTTTAGCTTTCAGATTAGAAGAAGCTTCTAAGACTAAACTAAAGGTTTGGACTTCTCGCCCGCTTTCTCAATTAATTAGCGTCAAAGATTCAGAAAAAACTGTTTCTGGTATCGTCGGTACAGCACAACGAATCTTTCAAAGATTTTTAAAGAAAGATTTTGTCGGGGCTTTCTGTGGTCAGACTACTTTACCTCTAGATATTGATGAAAAACAGTTAGTGATTTTCGGATTAGACCGAAACAATCGCGATATTGTCGGGCCACTCTTAGCCGCGATTCTTCACATGATTGTCAACCGGAATGTTTCGCGTACTGTGCCGCGCCAAGACCCATTAGTAGTAGCATTAGATGAGTTGCCTACTCTTTATTTACCTGCTTTAGTTAATTGGCTGAATGAGAATAGAGAGGATGGCTTTTGTGGAATTTTGGGTTATCAAAATGTTAGTCAGCTTGAAAAAGCTTATGGGAAAGAGTTAGCTAGAGCAATTATTGGGGGTACAGCAACCAAATTCATTTTTAACCCCCAAGACCCGGAATCGTCTAAACTTTTTGCTGATTATTTAGGAGAAATGGAAATTCAACTTAAGTCTAAAAGTCGCAGTACGGGCAAAGGTGGAGGTTCGAGAAGTATCAATGAAAATATTCAGAAACGGCATTTATTAGAAGCCGCCCAATTTGCTAAAATGAAAACCGGGAAGGCGGTTATTATTAACCCGGCCTATACTCGTGGCGATGAAGCTTATGTTCCTCTATTTCAATCCGTAAAAGTTCCCAAAGATGATGTCGCTGAAATGCAATGGTCTGAGGATAAATGGAACTTTATTCAGCAAAAATTGCAGCAAAGGACTTTGACTATCAGTGAGGAAGAACGGCGAGAACAATTTAACGTTCGTCGCGCTTTAGCTTCTGAGCTTTTTCCACTTCCAGACAAAGAAGAAAGTAAGAGTAATCCCGGAGCAAGTGAATTAGCAGACATATTTTAAGCAGAAAATTATGCAATTAGCACAAACATTGGAAAAATTAACTCCTTTTTGGAAAAGAGAAATTGAAAAGGCATTAGCTTTACCTCCACTGCCTTTGGATTACCAACCTAAAATAGTGGAAATTTTCGATGATTTAGGATTACTAGCTGGGAGTGTTTTAGGCGAACCTTACCAGTGTCATAGACCTGAAATAGACTTGACAAATTTCATAGCTTGGTATCTAGATGGACAGCTTGTTTTCTTCTATCTTGGCGATTCTATCGTGATAGATAGGCTCACTTTAATGGCAAAAGCGAGTAACTTACTCAATGTAATTGAAGGAGGATGAAATGCCAGATATTTTTACAGGTTCTCAAGGAGACGCAGTTAACTTAATCGAACAATGGCGGCACTTTTTAGAAGAGTTATTGAGAAGTGAAACTGAAGAATCAAACCCCGAAGCTAGAGGTTTACAAATTTACGATAATGACCGATTAGTTTATGGAATGGAAAGAGAAACTAATCAATTTAAAGATGAGGTGACTGGGTTGGTTGGACAAGTAATCAATCCAGAGTTATTAGGGCTGCTTGAAAAACTAAGAGATACGCCCGTTGGTGGGTTAATACCAGAAGCAGCTAACAAACGAATCGAGTTGGATGGGAGGATTATCTTGCAATCCGATCGCCAAGGAAAGGTAATTATTAATGAAATTATGAAGGCAAAATCTCAGGAAAATTTTACTGAACAATCTCTTTCAACAGTTGCAGAGCCAAATTCAGAATCCGTATGGTTGGAAAATAAACCTTTACCGTCACCTCCAGAAGAGGAAGATTATTACTCGCCAATTGAACTTGGTACTGATAGTTCGTTACCTATTCTAGAATCTGAAAAACTGTGGTCAAAAAGCGATCGCGAGAACAACTTACAAAATTCTTATGACCAAATCCCAATCCCAGTAGAGGCATCCAATACAGTTTATCCTCCTAACCCTGAATTATTATCAGCAATAAGAGAGGGTATAAAGAAGGGAAATTACCAAATAATTAACCAAGCTTATACTGGAGTTCCTTATCAGGAAAAACAACAACTTTTTAACTCGTTAACTCCAGAGGAACAAAAAGAAGCCAGATTGCTCAAACTCATCCATCAAGTAGAAGAACTTTCTGGTATAACTGATGGTTCTATTCATAATTTCGTGCGGGAGGCGATGCAGAAACAATCTAAATCCCAACCAGATATAGAACATAAAATTGAACAAGCTAGTGAAAAATCGCAGAGTATTTCTGGTTATGAAAAAGTTCAGCGATCGCTTGCCGCACTTCCTCAAACGGCTTCCGTTCAAATGGCTGCCAATTATAGCACTGAAATGCAAACTTTATTAGAGACAATTCAGGAACAAAATCAACAGATTAATTCTTTGCAGAATTCAGTTAGCCAAATGCAGCAGTTAATCACTGCACGGGTTGAACAGCCTACTCAATTTTCCTGGTGGCAGCAAGCTAAACAAACTGTCACGAACCTCTGGGAAGACTTTAAACGCCGGGAAGAATGCCACACTTATGCAAATGCTATTCGCAGTTTCTACAGCCAAAAAGTACCCCCCGATAGGTCAACTATTTATGTTGCTAATTATGTCATTCAAAGAGATGGGAAAAACTACACGCTTAGCGATCGAGATGGGCAAACAGTTCTCAAGTTTCGCGCTAGTGGTTTGGGTGTACGTGTTGATTCCAATGTTCGACTTCACCCTGAACAAGAACGAGATTTGACTGAACTGGTAATGGCACAAATTAAAGGTAGACAACCGGGTGGTGCGTTTGCCGTTGTCGGACAGCAGGAAGTGGATTATTATCTGCGAATTCAAAAGCTTTCTAGCGCTTTGGTAAATTATGCAAAATCCCAAAATAGTGCAGTAGAAATTGATGGAAAGCTTTCTTATAAATGGAAGGCTACCACGGAGGGAGTTGTGGAAATTCACTCTAAAGATGGGCGGGGTTTATTGTTAGTTCAGTCTGGTGGCAAGATGGTTACTCAACTATCTGAACGTGATTTAGCTTACTTTGAGGCTATTTTACCGAAACTGCGAGCGCCAGGAATATCCTTACAACCGAAAAAAGAAAAATCGCGAGACAAGGAAATTGGTGATTAATTCACAGAAGCATGAAGAAAATCGCATCTAAGCTAACACTTAGTTACTCAAGTATTGATATTATGCTGTGACTTGAAGAAGATTTTGGCCAGGTTTTGTCAGAAGAAATTGGCCAACTATAAAGCTGAAAGGCTGATTCCATCGTTAAATAAGAAGCAGATTTGGAGCCAGTTCGGAAGAAGAAAGTGGTCACAAATACAGTAAAAATGGTGCAGCCAACTTCAACTCCCTCAAATAACCCGCCACTTAATGGCGAAGATCCTTAGTTTGCCTCCATGTCATTTTCCGGCCTTTTTTGGAATGTAAAGTTGACCAGCTATCTTTGGAACGTAAAGTTGGCCACCCTGGCCAATTTCTTCTTCAAGTCACATATGCTTTAAGGATTAGATTTTAATTCACAATGCCTATACCATCCGAAATTTTAGCTCTCATTGACCGACTAAATCAGGAACTAGAGCAAACTGAACGAGATGCTACAGAGGGGCTTTCCTTAGTCAGACAAAGATTGTCCCGCTGACCAGACAACATTGTACTTACTCAATTTTTTGCTGCTTTGAGTAATATCCTGCTTTTTGTAGAAATATATCGAGGCAGAATTCAGAGTATTGTCGATCGCATCTCGCCAGAAAATGTACCTAACGAAATAATTCAGGAGGCGGGAGAAGATCTGGGAATCATCCTGGGGCGGGTATTGGATGGACATATTATTCCGCACCAAACTCAATATGATCTCTCACGATGCTACACTTTCCGTTTCTGCCCAATCAGCCCCAAACTCACATTTCATATATTTAACAACCCATTGTTTAGGCTTATGATTTTTTCCAGCAATAATATTTAAATATTTACGATATTTCGCTTCTGATACCGGAGTTGGATTATCGCCAAAAATTGCGCCTCTAGCCCAATCTTCAGGGGGGTAAGCACTATTTTCATATTCCTCTCGCCAACGTTCTGCTGCCCAAGCTGGAGAAAAACCTTTAGCAAATGCTTCGTTTAACTTTTGGCGATAAAAATAGAATTTCTGACGGTCTTCATCTCTAATCATCCGTTCTAAAGCTTGGATTGGGGTCAGCTTTTCTCTTGGTACAAAATCATAACCGCACTGGCGACAACGAGGAGTTGCAATCCAAGTTAATGCACCACAGCCACCCAATTCCACCGGGCAAGTTTTCATCGGAATTTCGCCGGATTCTGTTTCTACAGATTCATTTAAATTTACCTCTCGAAAATCTTCAATAAACCCAAATCTTTTCACTAATCCTGCTTGGTCTAATACTAAACAATCTGTTTTATTTGGTGATATTCTTAAACCTCTACCTACTTGTTGAAAATACTTGGCTCTGCTTTTAGTTGGTCGGCATAAAAGTACCGCAGATACTTTTGGATCGTCATAGCCTTCTGCTAAGGATTCACAAGAAGCTAAAACGCTGATTTCTCCTTTAGATAATTTTTCATAGTAAATATTTCTTTCTTTAGGCGACATCGACCCATCTACGTGAGCGGCTGGAACTCCAGCATCTCGAAATGAAGATGCGATCGCGCGAGCATGAGCTATACTAACTGCAAAGGCAATGGTTGCCCGACCCGCCGCCAAACGCTGCCATTCTTTTACTGCGGCTGCGATCGCTTCTGGTACATTGCATTTTAGTTCCAAATCTTGAATGGCAAAATCCCCGTTTTCTTCTCCTACTTCTGATAAATCCAATTCACCATTACTGTAATAAACTGGTCGAGTTAAAAATCCCCATTTAATTAACTGTTCTGGAAAAGGTGCAATAACCAATCCAGTAAAAATATCTCCTAATTCTTCTTTCTTAGCAAGACGAAATGGGGTGGCAGTTAGTCCAATATATATGCAGTTATTAGAAGGAATACTTGTACAATTTTTGAGTTTAGGAAAGCGTTTGAGCATTACGCTTGTGAAGCTGGTTAAATGGCATTCGTCGCAGATAACTAAATTGGGTCTAAACCATTCGTCTATTTCCCGATAAGCTAAAGTTTGTACCGAAGCTATTTGGATTCGATTTTGTCTTTCTTCTTTGCGTCCTCCTGCTATTACTCCGCAATTAATACCAAACTTGCCAAATTTTTCTAAAGTTTGCTGAATTAAAACATCTCGATGCACTACAAATAAAACTCGTTGACCTTTCAAAAAAGCGTTATAAACAATCTCTGCTGCCACGATCGTTTTTCCTGACCCCGTAGCAGCGACGATCAGGTTGCGTTGGTGTCCGGCTTGAATTTGGATGTTTAAATCTGATATTACTTGTTTTTGGTAATCTCGCAGTTTTGGTAGAGTCTTATTTTCTAAAGTTTTCGAGTGATCCTGGGCTTTCAAATAACTTCCCTCCCCGAATATCTTTTCAACTGTCGCGGTAATATTAAATAAGTTAAAAGCCCATTCAATGCTTGCTGGTGAAGCACTGATAAATTAATTAATAAATACAAAAATGAAACCAGGAAATGCTAAATAAATTTAGCGCCTAGACTAATTTAAGATTATAAATACAAAAATACAGCCGTTTTTTTATTCATTTAATCTTACGTTGGGCTGAGATAATGCACGTAAAACTAAAATTGAAAAGCTTACCTAAGAAATACAATTGCTATGTCTTAGGTAAGAAATTTGCGGCGCTCGTTTGATGCTCTGTACCTTATCATTAACCGTTATACAGTGCTGGTTTCAATCTCTTGGCACAGATGCGAGATGATTTAGTCCTTAATAGTTGCCAGGGCTAATTCATTATATAAGGCTGAAAATAGTGTCAAAATCGTAAGTAATTAACCTTCATGCAGTGGTCAAAGAAGAATAACCCTTGTTACGCAAGGTATGGAGTATGGGAACTATCGGTTTTTACACAAGCTCCTTAGTATCGCTAGTAGCTAGTATGGCGGACAAAATCCCGTGCTAACTTGGAAAGGGCGACAGTTCATTTCAATCAAGTGTTTGGAGAGAAAGACTAGATAAGGATACGGTCATAAGTCAGCTGATTGCTGAACAGATAAAGGCTTCGGAGCGCATATTAAGTTTTTTTGAGTGATTTAACCAGGGAGTTTGAAACCAGTGAAATCGAGACAAGAAGGCCACAATTTACCTTGCGCGGTTATACTTACTGCTATTCGTGTTGAGTTTAAAGCTGTTTGCACTCACTTAACTGACCTCCAGGAAGAGGAACACCCGGAAGGAACCATTTACGAGCTTGGAAACTTCTCATCCAACGGTTGTTCCTGGCGAGTAGGAATTGTTGAAATCGGGGCAGGCAATGCTGAAGCCGCTGTTGAAACTAAACGAGCCATCGACTATTTCAAGCCAAACGTTGTACTTTTCGTTGGGGTAGCAGGCGGAATCAAAGATGTCAACCTCGGTGATGTGGTAGCCGCAACGAAAGTTTATGGGTATGAGTCAGGAAAAGTTGTAGAGGAGACTTTCCTACCGAGGCCAAACGTAAGTCTCGTGAGTTACCGCCTGGAACAGAGAGCTAAGGCTGTGGCGAGGAAGGAAGATTGGTTAGAGCGGATTAGAGAACCCATCCCAACACAGAAACCTCGTGCTTTTATTGGAGCCATAGCCGCAGGTGATAAAGTGGTGGCTTCGACGAGTTCTGATGTCTATCAGCTCCTCCGTTCAAATTACGGTGATGCGCTGGCAGTGGAAATGGAGAGTCACGGGGTTCTCAAAGCTGTTCGTGCCAATCCAGAAATAAACGCACTAATTATTCGTGGTATTTCTGATCTAATTGAGGGTAAGAGCAACGCAGATGCGGCTGGCTCTCAGGAGACTGCTGCACGACACGCTAGTGCTTTCGCTTTCGAGATTCTGGCGAAGCTTACTCTAGACGAAGTGCGCGACACAGAAGCTAGGGATAGAGATACAGATGGTTTGAATTCTCAATCATCAACTGTCCACAATTTCACCAAGGTCGCAGAGAACGCTGCGGTAATTAACCAGGGTGGAGTTAATACTACTAACTTCAACAATCCTGTTTTTTGACTGGGTTCGCCCGACCGGGAGCGGGCAAAGTTAAATCCCCCTACTGAATTAAAAGATCTAGCTGGGCTTTCCAGAGGACGGTGCATATCCCTCTGGCAAGCTGCTGGAGTACCTCGAACTGAGGCTATTGCACTTGCTGATGATTTATCTATTGGAGCAGCTTGGCCTGAGTTACAACCTGATGATGGCAAGCCACTTATTTTACTAATTGGAGAATTCGGTGCAGGCAAGTCACTAATTGCGGAGCGTCTCTTTCAGAGGGCAATTAAGCAAGCCTGCGAGAGTGCCAATGCTCCTGTGCCTGTATATTTGAAAGCGCAGAAGGTTGCAGGGCAGCTACAACAAGCTGTAGAAGCACAAATAAGTAAATTGGGAAAATCACTCTCCCAAGGTGCTGCAATAATCGTTGATGGAGCCGATGAAGCGGGAAGTCGTCTTGCAGCCGATTTGCTTTATGAAGCTCGCATTCTCGTTAACGCATGGGCGAAAACTACTGTGGTTATCACCAGTAGACCAATTCCCATCCTAGTTGAATCGGAAGAGGCTGTTAAAGTTCCTTTAATTTCCGATCAGGATGCTTATGCTCTCGTTGAGAGGTTTTCAGGACAGCAGATTACGCCATATGTGACTTTTAAATGGCCGCAATCTGTTCATAATGCTATTCACCGACCTTTATTTGCCATCCTGCTTGGTATTTACCTACGAGACCGAAACATGATGGCACCCAACTCTGAAGGGGAATTGCTCTCAAATCTTGTTGAGCGTTCCCTCCGACAGGCAAGAGCGAGTAACCCCGATGTTGAGCAAGTATTACAGCGCCTTGCAGCTCTTTCTACCGATCGCACAACGGGTCTAGTCTCTAGAACTGAGGTCGCATCAACATCAAAATTACAGATGCTTTTAGATTCAGGGTTAGTTATTGAAGATGCTGGAAATATTAGTTTCCCACTGCCTATACTATCTCAGTGGTTTGCAGCGCACAGCTTAGCTGCTGGTATCCCTGACCCCAATGACCTCACAAATGACCTTGAAAGACTGGAACGTTGGCGGTATCCATTAGCTATCTTTGTTGGTTACTTCGACCATGACACAGTATCAAAACTACTTGTACCACTTGCTGAGAAGCATCCTGCTTTTACCGCAGAGATTGTCAATGAAGAACTAGCGAGAACAGGTTGGAATTATACACAGAAAATTTCTTTACCACTATTAGATGAATGCGGACAGCGAATAAGGACTGCTATGCAGGCATGGGTAAAGGGAAGCGACACACTTTCCCCGGTGATTGCACCTGTAAGGAAGGACGGCACACTCCAGCCTATTGGTATACAAATACAAACAGAGGAAGGGCGGCTTAAAACTGCCTGGTATCGTGGGAATGAGACTCTAGCTAATATCGTTAAGTTGCCTTTGTCTGAATTGCCATCTTTTCCGAATTGGCCTCAAGTTCGCCAAGGTAAGCCTAGCCACAAGTCGCCTTGGGCTTGGCAATGGACGTTACATGAGCTAGTTACTTCGCTCTCCAAATTATTGCAAAATCGTATGCTACCAGTTACGGATGGGACTCTTTTACGGGAAGCTGTTTGGCAGACAGCACTAAAGGTAACTCGACGTGAAATTTTTTATCAGAATCCTATCCCTTTCAACGAAATTGAGAAATGTATCTCCAGCTTACCGTGGAATATTTTTCACTCACGAATGAATGAGCAAATGCGTAGACACTATCTCAATCAACTCACAACAGAAGTGAATCGTCTTCGTGAGATTGGAGAAGCGGAGTTGCGTCCTCCTTGGCCTGGTCCAGACTGTAGGTTCAAAGGTGGATGGATTTGGGAAAGCTACAGTCAACAGCAAATCTTAGCTCGTGCCAAGGCTGTGTATGCAGGAGCGATTGAGGGATACCAGCAACTTGTCAGTACATGGTTTCCCAAGTTTGCACCTCATTTGGCAACGGCAGTAACACTCCCTGCCCGTCTTGTTGGTGTAATCGTTCTACCCAAGCCAGATGATGAACTAAAAGGGATTCTCGGTTTAGAGTGGTATTTCGAGGCTCTACCCTATGAGCAACAAAGTTACGTTGACTTTCGTATTGGTGAAGACGGTCACTTTATGGGAGATAGCAGCTTACATTCAAGATTGGACAAACGGCTACTTTCCCTGCGTCCCGAAGCAGCTCGGTGGATTAGGACTTCAATACATTCAGCAATACTGGATGTATTTAAACCTACCTCGGCAACAGAGTTAGCCTACAAATGGTTGTGGGATGACTTAAAGCGAGTTTCTTGGGTAGATGGTCTTCTTGGTAACGCTCCTTTATAAAGTGTGACTTGAAGAAGATTTTGGCACTAAAGCAACGCTGGGGTACTTTGCAAAAAGTCTTAAGTTCAGCATCCAGATTAGAGAAAATTGTCAGCGATATTCCTATTAGACTTTGAAACCAAAGACCGTTTACAAAATGGTCGGGGCAATACTCTGCTGGTAGCAGGTACTATCTACCAAGCCTGCAAATATTATGAGTTATTCCAGAATCGAGGCTTTAAAAAATGTGCGATCGTCACTTCATACGATGGCTCTCTCCAAAGTATAAAAGGCGAAACCACTGACACAGATGAATACACCGAAAAGCTGCGGCAGTATGAAATTTACCAAAAAATGTTGAACGGTAAAACCCCCGAAGCTTTTGAGGAGGAAGTCAAAAACAAATTTGTGAAAGAACCCGCCCAAATGAAGCTGCTGATCGTAGTGAATAAACTCCTGACAGGTTTCGATGCGCCCTCTGCCACCTATCTCTACATCGATCAATCCATGAGAGATCATGGATTATTTCAGGCAATTTGTCGCGTTAATCGACTCGATGACGACGATAAAGAGTATGGTTACATTATCGATTACAAAGACCTGTTCAAAAGCCTAGAAAAATCCGTTCAAGACTACACTGCCGAAGCATTTGAAGATTACGATCGAGGGGATGTAGATGGGTTGTTGAGCGATCGCTTAGAAAAGGGAGTCGAACGCCTAGAAACTGCCAGAGAAAGCATCAAAGCCCTGTGCGAACCTGTAGAACCGCCGAAAGATACCCTTGCCTACATCCGCTATTTCTGTGGTTCCAACACCGAAGACCTAGACTTAGTAAAAGAACACGAACAAAAGCGAGTTAGCCTCTACAAACTCACCGCTTCTCTAGTTCGAGCTTACGCTAACCTAGCAAACGATATGCTAGAAGCTGGCTATTCATCTGCTGAAATTGAAACAATAAAACAAGAAGTCAAATATTACGAACAAATTCGCGCCGAAGTAAAACTTGCCAGTGGGGATGCGATCGACCTGAAAGCTTATGAACCCGCCATGCGCCACCTGATCGATATTTACATTGGCGCAGAAGAGAGCGAAGTGCTTTCCACTTTCGACGATATGACGCTGATTGAGTTGATTGTCGATCGCGGCAAGGATGCAGTCAATACCCTACCCAAAGGCATCAGACAAAACCCAGAAGCCGTTGCCGAAACCATCGAGAACAATCTACGCAAAGTCATCATCGACCAACGTCCCACCAACCCCAAGTATTTCGGCACAATGTCGGAACTCTTGGATGAACTGATTCAGGAACGCAAAACAGCCGCTCAGGAGTATGAGGACTACCTGAATAAAATTGTGACTCTCAGCCGACAAGTTACCCAACCTGCAACCTCAACCCAGTACCCTCAATCTCTGAATTCTCCCGCCAAACGAGCGTTATACGATAACCTAGACCAAAATGAGGCTTTGGCATTGGCGATCGACAATGAAATTCGCCAATTCACAATGTTAATGAACCGATTCCTTCCTAATTGGCGTTTCTATAAAGATGAATTGAACCGCTCTCCACTGGAAAACTGACAACTACGGCATCGAGTTTGTAATTGCGATCGCCTGTTGTACCATTACTCCAGTTATGGCGAGTTAATACTGCTTGATATGGGTGCGATCGAACCTATGAACCTAATCAACAAAGACTACCACGTACAAATCCAACAGCATACTATAGAGAGATTAGTAGACAAATACGGCATCGAGTCCGTAATTGCCAGACTATCAGAATATTGTCAAACCCAAGCTATGATGACCTCTGGGAACATTTACGAATACTGGCAGGACATTGCCGAAGTGCTATCGCAAATTCCAGAAGGATGGGACGTTGAGTGATGAGCGAACTGGAAAATTACCTCGACTCACAAGGGCGCATTACCGAATGGCCTTCTAAACGCAACAAGGGTAGCTTCCAACAACTGGTACTGGAATACTTGGCCGAGCGTTTTGAGGTTGGGATTACCTACTCCGAAAAAGAAGTTAATGCCCTGCTAAACCAGTATCACAATTTCAACGATCCAGCGCTCTTGCGCCGAGAGATGATCGAACGTCGCTTACTGGAAAGGACGCGAGATGGCAAAGCTTACTGGCGCACTGCTACACCATCCTCATGCGATCGCACCTAAGTAACTCTATCCTGTATTTAGCCTTCTCCACTTGAATCAGAAACCAGTGCTTCTATCTGCGCTAACAACTTCTCCAAATCTTTCTCCTTTTGAGGATCGTCCCAAACTTTTGATTTCTTTAACAGGCGATAAGTTGTATCAACTCGACTTTTCAGAGTGGGATTTTTTTCCGAATTAGTCACTTGAGGACGATTGAGTGCCGCTATCTTTTCCTTGATTTGAACTAACGACAAGTCAAGCTCAACCGCTTCATCCAACAAGCTACGCCGCGCAAGAGCGTCTTTCACCCTGGCAATGACTTGCGCTTTAGTATAGGCAATATCACCCTTTCGCAGTGCTTCCTTAATTTCCTCTGGCAGTTTCAGTAACGGCAACCGAGTAGTAATGAAAGATTCCCAACTGACTAAACCCAAGGAATCAAATAAAGACTGAATCGCTTGACCTTCGGAGTTAGTCAAAACGTTTTGACTAACCAAGCCGCTGTTTTCATTTCGCATTCGGTAAAGTCGATTCGTTACCTCTGGTACTTCCATCTCTAACTTGAAAGATAGCAATTGCAGAATCCCTTCCGTCTCCTCAACTGGGCTGAGGTCTTCCCGTTGTAGGTTTTCAATCAGCGAGAGTTGCAAAGCTTCAATATCAGTCAGTTGGCGAATGGTAACCGGAACCTCAGTTAACCCAGCCGCTTTTGCTGCTCGGTAACGTCTTTCTCCGGCTACCAATTCGTACTGGTTAAGTTGTTCGGGTAGTGGACGCACCAGTAATGGCTCCAAAATGCCGTGAGAGCGAACGGATTGAGTGAGTTCCTCTAGTTTTTGCGAATCGAAATAGCGTCGGGGCTGGCTTGCAGGTAAGGCGATCGCAGTTATCGGTAAAGACTGGGGGTTTTCCATCAGGGTGGAGGCTTCCTCTTCTCCAAACACAAATTGTTTGAGACTGCGCCTATTTGCCGCCATTTAAGACCTCCAAGGATTCTTTAAATAAGGATTCGTAATCTTTGGCAGCTTCTTTGGCGGCTACTCCTGATAATTGGAAAACGGTGCGCTCTTGTCCGGGCGCATCCGCTAGACACTGCCGTTGGTAGATGGTGGTAGAAAGCAGGGGAAAGTTGCTTTCTTTGAGCAGTTGTTTGGCTTCTTGTAATAATAGAGTTCCTTTGGTAGCACGGCTCAAAAACATGGCAGCTTTAGGCATTCCGACTCTCAGTTCTTGGGCGTGTCGGATAAACCGGAGAATTTTCGTGCTGCTATGGAGGTCAAGACCCGAAGGTTGACAGGGAACGAGTGCTAAGTCACACCGAGCCAGTATAGCTTTAGTAACTTCGCTGAGGCTACCGGGGCCATCTACTACTACAGATGTGTATTTTTCCGCTAGTTCGGGGAGTACTTCAAATAATTCTTCTGGGTCGCTGACTACTTGGTAGGGCATATCCAATGCTTTGAGCCATGTCGAACTACTTTGTTGGGCGTCGGAGTCTACTAGCAGTACATCTCCTCGTTTTTTGAGCCAGTAAGCCATGTGTACGGCTGTGGTCGATTTGCCCACTCCGCCTTTTTGATTTGTGAAGGATATAATCATGGTTGCGAATTTTACAAAAATAATAAACTTTTGAAGTGAATAATAAAGTGCTTGTTTACCTATCGCGCTCTCGTAAATAGTGTTGGGCTAGATAAAATTTAAAGCGGTTTACGAGTCCGATCGCACGCAGCCATTATAGATGAAAAAACCACTTCCTCTTTCCTTCTGCTCTGAAACCCTCGTGCCTTCTACCGTGTTTATTAGGAGAAAACAGAAGCACAAGGTTAAACTTTAATCGCTTTATCGCCGTCCTTGCATGGCTTCCTCAAAAATAACCCATTTTCCTGTAGCGTTAGGGCCAACCAGCATTGAGTGAGGGTTAGTGTTCCGATAAAGGTGCGAGTATCGTTGTGCTGTAATGCGTATCCGGTTCCCTTCGGGGCGATAGCGAACTTGGGAGTAGGTATTGCGATCGCCCCTGGTTCTAGCAAGGGGTAGGGAAGTGAGCATTAGTTGGCGAAAATTTTCAAAAGACAAATTCATCCTCCTCATCTGCCCGTTGCTATAATGCACGGTCATGTAAATTTTTGCAGTTGGGTCATATAAATTTAGCAGGGCTGGGTCAAAATTCGAGCTTAATCTCTGATACTGTTCAAACAACTGTCTCGCTGCTGCCTCTTGGGAAATCTTGTTCCCTGTTAGTATCTGATCGGGTTTCGCCCCTTTGATTTGCTCTAACGTCGAGAGATGGTTTCGTATACTACTGGCCAAGTTATTCAAATTAGTAGCCCTAGTTAAAAGGACATGAGCTTCTACTGGGGGAGTCTGCATCAAACCCATTATTGTTAGAAGGATTGAGCATTTACCAAACCGTTGGCTTTGAGTTAGTAAAACTGATTTTTGCATGACCATAAAGTTGTTTCCGCTTCTGTGGTGATTTAGCGCCATAATTAGAGATTAGCGTTAGATAATACAAATCTCTAGCAAATTAAAGTTATTTAATCGGAAATTTCATGGTAAATAGTACTTCTTCGCCTACACTTCCCTTTCTCTACGTTGGTAAAATGACCCAGCAGCAGCTAGAACGCCACCTATGGGGTGCGGCGGATATTCTGCGGGGGAAAATTGATGCGGCAGACTTTAAGCACTACATTTTTGGGCTGCTGTTTTTCAAGCGGTTGTGTGATGTTTGGCAAGAAGAATATGAGGAAAGACTGAAACTCTATAATGATGAAGAATTAGCTGCTGACCCGGAGGAACACCGCTTTCATATTCCACCGGGGGCATTTTGGCACGATGTCCGCAAACATTCTACTAATATAGGCGAACATTTAAATAATGCGTTCCGGGCGATCGAAGATGCAAATACTCGGCTGCGCGGCGTGTTTCAGGATGTAGATTTTAATAATAAACAACGTTTTCCTGATGCTACTTTAGAATTATTGCTGCAACACTTTAGTCAGCATCGCTTACGAAAGTGTGATGTAGAAGCGGATTTATTGGGTAATGCTTATGAATATTTAATTGCTCAATTTGCCTCGGATGCAGGGAAAAAAGGCGGGGAATTTTATACTCCTAAAATGGTGACGCGGTTAATTGTTGAATGCTTGCAACCAAATGAAGGCATGACTATTTATGATCCGACTTGTGGTTCTGGGGGTATGTTATTAGAGGCAGTACATTATCTGGAACGTCAAGGAAAGAATGCCAAGTCGTTGCAGTTGTACGGGCAAGAAATGAACCTCAACACTTGGGCAATCTGCCAGATGAATTTATTTTTACATGATATTGATGATGCGTTTGTTAGTCATGGCGATACTTTAAGCAACCCGAAACATTTAGTAGTAGAAAATAGTAAAACCCTGAAAACTTTTGACCGAGTGTTAGCGAATCCGCCCTTTTCTTTAAAAAATTGGGGATATGAAGATTGGAAAGATAAAGATAAATTTAGCCGGGATATTTATGGTTGTCCGCCTAAATCTTATGGGGATTTGGCATTTGTGCAGCACATGGTTGCTAGTCTTAATGTTAAAGGTGTGCTGGGTGTAGTGCTACCTCACGGCATACTGTTTCGGGGAGGTGTAGAAGCGAAGATTCGCGAGGGTTTGTTGAAAGATGATTTAATTGAGGCGGTGATTGGTTTAGCACCAAATCTATTTTATGGAACGGGTATTCCGGCTTGCGTGTTAATAATTAATCGGCAGAAAGTAGCTAGTCGTCAGAAGAAAGTGCTGTTTATTAATGGTGCTGAGGAGATGGTAGAGGGGAAGAATCAAAATACTCTCTCCCAGACGAACCTGCAACGACTGGCGCAGGCGTTTTATGGGTTTAAAGATGAGGAACGATTTGCGCGAGTGGTGGAGTTTGAAGAGATTAAGAAAAATGATTTTAATCTCAATATTGCGCGATATGTGCAAACAGCAGAAGAAGAGCAGGAAATTGATGTGGCGGCTGAGGTGGAAGTGTTAAAAGAGTTGTTAATTAAGCGGGATGAAGCGGAAAAGAAAATGCTCAGTTTTTTGGATGAGTTGGGTTATGGGTCTTAATAATGTTTGGTAGGGATAGATTAGTTGAATAACAAATACTATTTTTACGGGTGTAGGGAGTGAGTGAGTTATCCAAAGAGGAAATTTATCAGGAGATTGGCAAAATTATTGCTGATTTTACCCTTTATGAATGTGATGATTGTGTTAGGGCGATAATGCAGTGGTTAGCAGAAAATAAAATTGAGGGAAAGATTATTAAACTGAAGAGTAAATACAATGAAGATTTTATTCTCAGTGAACGCTTGGAACGTCAAGGAATTACGGAGGCAATTACTATTAACGGAAGACATTATGGTGTAGAAGTTTTGGGTTTGGTATTTGATAATATTTCAACAACGGGGATGACGTTAGAGGATTGGCGGAAAGATTTTCACTGTCCTAGTGAAGAATTTATAATAGAATCCATAGATAGTTTATAAAGATGAGTTTAGAAAGGGGAGAAAATTATGAGCGGAATGTTTGAAATCCTGGAAAAGATTAAAACTAGACCTGGGATGTATATTGGTCGCGCTTCGGTGAGCGATTTGTTTATGTTTTTGGTGGGTTATAAAACAGCTAGGCGCGAGTTAGGGATTGAACTCAGTGAGGAAGAAAAGGAATTTGCCGAACATTTCCATGATTGGGTACAACAACGTTTTAATGTGCGGACTAATAACTCTTGGGCAAAAATTATTTTGTTATTTACTCGCGATGAAAAGGATGCTTTTGAATGTTTTTATAAGTTGTTGGATGAGTTTAAGCAGCGAGATAAAAGTTTAGATGAAAATGGGAAGAAGATCATTGAAAGTTATTCGGTAGTTAATAAGGTAGCTGAGGAAGTTGGATAAAGTTTATATGAAAATGTTCAAGTTTGAATTTAGGGAGTAATTGGATTATGATTCCTGATGGCTGGAAGTCTATAACAATTGGCGATTTAACTTCTTCTCATTCCTATGGGCCGAGATTTCACGCTAAAAATTATGATGAGAACGGAAACGTTAAAACTATAAGAAATACAGATGTTACAGCAGAAGGAGAAATTCTTTATACTCAAGCACCAATTGCTTCTCTAGAACCTGAGATAATTGAACAACACGCACTCAAAACAGGTGATTTAATTGTTATCACTACAGCAGATTGTGGTCTTTCTGCAATTTTTAAAGAACAGGATATTCCATATATTCCTAGCGCTTATGCTGTCAGATATAGGCTAAACCAAAATGTATTGCCTCTATTTATAAAGTATTTCATGCACACAAAACTTGCTCAAAAGCAAGTTGCTCAATTCGTAAGGAAGGGGACGGTAGCAAATCTACCTGGATCTGATGTATTGAAAATCAAGCTAGTTCTTCCTCCTCTGTCTGAACAAAAGAAAATTGCTGAGATTTTGGGGAGTGTGGATGAAGCGATCGCATCCACTCAAGCAGTCATCGACCAAACCCGCAAAGTCAAGCAGGGTCTACTTCAGCAACTCCTGACCAAAGGTATTGGTCACACGAAATTTAAGGAAAGTGCGATCGGGAAAATTCCTGAAAGCTGGGAAGTAGTTCCATTTGATAGTCTGGCGCTAATTGGGCCACAAAACGGAATCTATAAATCTAAAGACGATTATGGTTCTGGAGTACCTATGATTGACATGGGTGCAATATTTGGTTCAGATATTATCGAAGAAGTTGAACGGCGATGTGTTCGTTTAACAGAAGATGAATATGAAAAATTTGCTCTAAAAGAAGGGGACTTATTATTTGCCAGGAGGTCTTTGGTTGCTGAGGGTTCTGGCAAATGTTCCATACTAGGATATCACAATATAGAACCAGTTTTTGAGTCTTCAATTATCCGATTTCGTCTTAAGCCTAATTTAGGTAATCCTCTTTTCTACTTTTATTATTGGGAAAGTCCTCTTGGTAAAAAGCAAAGGCTAGAAATTACTCGCCAGGTTGCAGTAAGCGGTATAACGGGAAAAGATTTAAGTAAATTACTTGTTCCATTACCCCCTATCAACGAACAAATTAGGATTAGTAAAATTTTGAAAAATATAGATAAACAAATTGATAGTAATGATTTAACAATTAACCAGCTTAACTTGCTAAAACGTGGCCTAATGCAAGACCTCCTAACTGGAAAAGTTCGCGTCAAATAAACCTCATTAATCTAATTCAAATCAACCCCTATGAACGAATCAAAAATCATCACCATTGAACCTGAAAAACGCAGCGGTAAACCCTGCATTCGGGGAATGCGAATCACCGTTTATGATGTCCTCTCTTACCTCGCTTCAGGAATGACCTATCAAGAAATTCTCGAAGACTTTCCCTATCTCACCCAAGAAGACATATTAGCCTGCCTCAGCTACGCCGCCGACCGAGAACGGCAAACCTTAATTGTTAAAACATAAAATTATTATTCGCTCACAACTTAGGCATTTTTACCCTGTATTAAAAACCGATAAAAACTCTCAAATATTATGATAAAAGCCACCGAATACACCTTAGTTGAAAAACCCTGCCTTGACACCTTAGTAAACCTTGGCTACACCTATCTCCCACCCGCCCAAAATAAAACCGCCAGAGATAGCCAAAACCAAGTAATTCTCAAAGACATCTTCATTCAATCCATCCAAAAAATCAACAACATCCCCCAAGAAGCCGCCAACGCCACCTATCAAGACATACTCGCCATCACCGACAACGAAGAATTTACCAATCTTTTACGCGGTAACTATTCCCGCAACATCCCCGGCGTAGCCACCAAAAAAACCATCCGCCTGATTGACTTCCTCGAACCAAAAAACAACACCTACACCGTCACCAATCAATTTTACATTAAATCCCAACATTTCCGCATCCCCGATATAGTAATATTTATCAACGGTATTCCCTTAGTAGTAATAGAAGCCAAAAAACCCTTTATCGCCAAAGATAAAACCGGAGAAGCCTTCGACCAAATCAAACAATACGAACGCGACATTCCCCGCCTATTCTATTCCAACATATTCAACATTATCACCAACGGCGAAAACTTTCTTTACGGTGCCACAGGCGCAACATCTAAATATTGGGCAGAATGGAAAGACCCCTATCCCAAACAAGATAGCGACTTTCAAACCTCCTACCAAAAAGCCTTGTGGTGCTTGTTAGAACCCACCCGTTTATTAGACATCCTCGCCCATTTCATCGTCTTCGAGAAACGCGAACAAAAAGTCATCAAAAAAATCTGTCGCTACCAACAATATCGCGCCGTAAATAGAATAGTAGACCGAGTAATAAATAGCCAACATCGCAAAGGATTAATTTGGCATACCCAAGGGTCAGGAAAATCCCTGACAATGGTATTCGCCACCTTAAAACTCAAAACCCACCGCACCTTTACCAGTCCCATTCTCGAAAATCCTAACATATTAGTCCTCACCGACCGCATAGATTTAGACGACCAAATAAGTAAAACCTTCCAAGCTTGCGGACTTCCCAACCCCACCCGCATCGACTCCGGTGAAACCTTAAATACTGCCATTCATACTAACAACTTCGGCTTAACATTACTCTCCACAATCTTCAAATTCGACGGTTCCAAACAACCAATTCCTCACAGTCAAAACTGGATTATCTTAGTAGATGAATGCCACCGCACCCAAGAAAAAGACTTAGGTGCATACCTGCGTGCAACTTTACCAAATGCCTGCTTTATCGGCTTCACCGGAACCCCAATTAAAACCACCGATAAAGACACTTATAAAAACTTTAGTCCCCCCAACGAAGGTTACTTAGACCGCTACAGCATTGATGACGCAGTAGCAGACGGCGCAACCGTCCCCATCCGTTACACCAGTCGCAAAACCGAATGGCAAGTAGAAGCTAAAAAATTAGATATCCTTTTCGACCAATGGTTTGCCAACGAACCCGAATCAGTCAAAAATAGAATCAAAACCAGAGGAGTCAGCGTCGCCGAATTAGTCAAACATTCCCAACGCATTGAACTTCTCGCCTACGACATTTGGGCACACTTTCGCACCCATTGCATCCCCGAAAACTTCAAAGCCCAAATAGTCGCCATTGACAGAGAAGCCGTAATTCTCTACAAACGCGCCTTAAATCAAATTATTACTAAATACTTAAAAAAACAAGGATTTGATACCGAAACAGCCGCAACATGGGCGGATGCCATGAGTGTTCCCATTTACTCATCCAACCAAGAAGATAATAAACCCAGCGAAGACCCTTATTTAGAAAAACTCCGCCAAGATTTACAACATTACGCCTTAGATAAAAACGCCGAAGTTACCGCCATAAATCGCTTTACTGGTGATGATGCCGAATATGAAACCAAAGTGCTTTCAAAAGCAGCACCTCCCGTTTATTTTCTCATCGTTTGCAACAAACTTTTAACCGGATTCGACGCACCAAAAGAAAGCGTCATGTACCTAGATAACCCCTTAAAAGAACATAACTTATTACAAGCCATTGCCAGAACCAATCGCGTTTGTGGCAACCATAAAGAATTCGGCTTAATAGTTGATTATATCGGCATTACCCAACAACTCACAGAAGCCCTCGCCTCTTACCGAGAAGCCGATGTAAAAAACGCCATGTTAAACCTAGACATAGAAAAAGCCGCATTAAAAACCGCCCATGCCGAAGTAATAAAAATAGTCAATCAAATCCCCCGCAATACATACAATTTGCGCCAAGAATACGACACCTTAATTCAACAACTAAAAACCGTAGATTCCTGGTACGAATTCCACCGCAAAGCCAAAACCTTTATCAAAGCTTACGACAGTCTCAGCCCCGACCCAGAAATACTCAAATACACCGCTGATTTAAAATGGATAGCCGGATTCTTACCATTAGGAACCCTACATTTTGAGAAAAAAACCTCTACCCTCCCCCGCGATGTCAGTGCCAAAATTCGCCAAATGTTAGAAGAACATCTCAGCGTCACCGGAATTAGCACCCTCTGCCAATTAAGACATATTACCGACCCCGAATTTTGGCAAGATTTCAACTTAGCTGAAACTCAAGATATCCAAACCGCAGCCGTCCGTAAAAGCGCCGAACTCAAGAAAATCATCCAACAAAAAACCGAAGAAAACCCTTTACAATACAGTTCCTTTTCCGACCGAATTTTAGAAATATTAAACCGCTTTGAAACCGGACAACTCGCCGCCGCCGAAACCCTGAAACAATACGAACAAATCATCCGCGAATTACTAGCAGAAGAACAAGCACACCAAAGTAGCGGACTGAATAAAAACGCTTATGGTATACTGAAAATACTAGAAAATTTTATTCCCGCAAATAAGACAGATTTCGCGGCTAACTTAGAAGCAGCCGCCCAAACAATAGATGCCCTTTATTCTAGCAATGACTTCGCCCCTCCCGGTTGGCATTTAAAAGATCAACAGCGCAAAGAATTGCGCCAACAAGTTCGGGCTTTAGTTTTTCAATTAGGATTAGAAAATTGGAAAGATATCCCTAACAAAGTTGATGAATATGCTTTAAAGCACTATCTTTAAATTTGAAATTTTTTTAACTAGAAACTGTATTTAGCCTCCGAAAATTCCAAGGAGGAAGAAACGTTTTCCCTTCTAAAAGGGATATAAAATCTTTCAGGGCAATATTCAAAATCTATAACAAATGCAGAGTTTATGATATTAAATAAGGATTCATTTTGTTCAATTCCATATTGAGCGGAAAACATCACTACTACAGCCCCAACAGCGTGAACTGCATTTAATAACGTTGCTCGATTCAGATGAGCTTCTCTGTCATGTTTTGTAGCGTTATAGGCATCATACCAGTAAAGCGATTTTGTCGGTCTGTTTACATTCCAGCAACTAAAAGGTTTAAATGAGGGAAAATTTGGATACCATCGGAGAGCTAATTCATAATTGGCTAAACACATAGGCTCAAGAAGCTTTACATAATCGTTCGTTTTATAGCGATTTTTGGTATATTCATGTTCTTTTAGTATACCCACCCAAGAAGTTTCTACTTCCATACAAGCAAGTAGTAGTAGCTCACGTATTTTATGCCCGAAAGAAAAAAGATTTTTACGGCATGGTTCTACTGTTAAAAATAACTCTTGCATTTTTCTTATCAGTAATTCAATGACAATAAGAGATTGGGTAAAGCCTTCAGGATTAGATATAAGTTTTTTCCTCGGCAGATAATCTGGAGGATGCCACATTCGCTTATAAAATTGGCCAGGTTGATGCTTTGATAAACGAATATCAGTTGCCTTAAAATGCTCTTTAATCCAATCCTCTAGCGTTGGATATCGGCTTGTTTTTTTTTCTGTTCTAGGTAAAGCATTAAGTTTCACTTTGCCTGGTAAGGCATAGTAATAATCATTATCTTCATAGGCAAAAGCGTATGAAGTATAAAAAGGCCCATAATAATAGGGATCGGATAGATCCCTTAGAGTAATATTAGGTTTAAAAACCAATAATTTATTCACTTCTAATAAATTTTCTAAATTTGTATAGTATTATAGCATTTACCTACTATGCCTATGCTACAAATCGGTAAAACCAATATCCCCTATACTGTCCGGGAAAGTTCTCGCGCCAAACATCAGCGTATCGTCGTCACGCCGGAAGCTGTAGAAGTGGTAGTTCCGCCCAACACGCCTGGAGAACAGATTACAGCCTTTCTTGACACCAAACGGCACTGGTTGTTCAATGCGGTAGAAGACTGTCGCATTGAACAAACCACCCCGCAACCTCAAAGCTATGTAAATGGGGCAAAAATACCTTATCGAGGTCGCCGTTTGCTGTTAAAAGTAGAAAATGCTGATGTGGATGAAGTGGTGATTACCTGCAAAAGCAGCTTCTACGTCCAGGTTCCGCGCTACTTAACCGAAACAGAACGCCATTGTGCAATTGTAGCTGCGTTTGAGAGATGGATGCGCGATCGGGCCGAGGAAAATGCCCGCAGCTTCGCCACCACCTACGCCCGGAAATTAAACATCAAACCCCCACCAGTGCGACTCGCTGACCAAAAACACACCTGGGGAACCTGCGGTAAAGATGGTATTATCCGCATTAATTGGCATTTAATTCAAGCCCCTAAAGCCGCAATGGAATATGTCATCGCCCACGAAGTCGTACACCTGCTACACCGACATCACGGCGATGCTTTTTGGGAAACTTTAAGTAGTGTAATGTCAGATTGGCAAGAACAAAAAACATTGCTGGAATCATGGGAACGCCGTGACTTTAAGAGGTAGGGCGATCGTTAATGCGATCGCACGCTGAGTTTCTATGTTGGAGAAGTCTAATGTATGGTAACGCTCATGTCAAAGCGAGTAACAAAGTCGCCATGAAAACACTTGTATTGGTTGACGCTATTAAAATGGAGCCACCAATCTAAGAGGATCGCGGTTTCTGTCGCTTCATTTCCCAAATTTGCTTCCAACCTCCAGTCGCCTGGGATTTAAAAGTAGGGATTTGAGATCCACGATTAAGGGCGTTAGTTCCTAACACCCACGACACTATTACTTTTGATGCTGCTACATCTCTGTCGTCAGTGTAGTTGCACTCCGAACACTGATGAATTCGTGAGGATAATTCTTTTTTGCGTTGATGACTGCACTCAGGACAAGTCTGAGAAGGTTTAACCTTTAAGGTCGGAACCTTAACCAAAAAACCACCCGCTTCGTCTGAAAAAGAAAAAAAGTAGCAGCCCAACGGAAGTCTTTTGAAAAGTCTTTGATGAGAGTTGAGGCTACCGTTGGGAAAAACTTAGGCTACTTTTTAATAGGTGAACCTGGTTCAGCCAAAACAACCGGGGGTTTGTATGTAGCGCAAAGCATTATCGAGCAAGAATTAACTGAAAAGGCTATAAATGATTTTAGCTCCTCAATAAACTTCTACCTCAGTTTGTTCCTTCTGATGCTGCTTTTTAACTTCTCTCACTGCTTGTCTACGTCTCAAATCAATCTCTAAAAAGTGCCGAACATCAGTATCAGTCAACTTGGCTCTCCCAATAGGTTGCCAATACCCATCTTTATTGACAGCCCTCATCTTAAGAGTAGAACTTTGGTTATCCATCAGTACCAATTGATCGTCTTCCCAATAAGCAGTGTGGTATTTACCTACCAATCGTGTTTGGTTGACTAGGCAAGCTGCAATAATCGGAGCGATCGTCCTCACCAAATTCTGTTGTGACAAACGCCGCTCCAAGCTTTTCAAAGTGTAACCTTTCCCCAGCTGATAACCAGCAAACCACATCCCATCTTTTTCAAACTTGATACCTCGCGAAGTAACCACAGTACTAACGCCAGCAGTGGAAAGGGTTTTACTAAAACTTGTCACTGAATTAGCTAATGTAATAGCAGAGTCGATCGCGTTTTGAAGTTGCGCTCGCACACTAGGATCGGAATGTATCTGGTTGGAATAGTGAGAATCATCCAATGAATGCTGTGACTGCCTAGTTCTTAGCACTTGTGCCGTTGTTAATTCTCTCCTTGGAGAATCTCTGCTATCAATAACCCCAGTCAACTTGTATTCTTCTCGCAGTTCTTGCAGCACTATTTCATATCGCTGCCAATCTTTCCAAGCTGATACTACCCGGCAGTCAGTTAAGCGTACTCGATTAATGATGACATGGTAATGAGGGCGCGGTTTCCCAACTGGTGTAATCGTATCATCGTGACGGGCGGCGACCCACTGACAATCCCCATACCCGCAACGGTTAACCATATCGTCAATTAAATCAAAAGCGCGATCGTCAGAAAGTCGATCGTCTGGGTGAGGAGAAAGTGACAGATGTAAGACAGGATAACGAACGCGATGATTGAGGCAAGAGATCGCTTCAAATTCCTGCTGCATCCCCAAGATACTCTGCTGTCCCAGGTTCCCGCCTACCAGTTGCGATCGTTCTTTGCTAAAGATGTAGCGTAACAATCCCCTGAAGTCAGCACCTTTAGTAGCTTTACCGATCATAATGCTTCTTCGGAGGGCGTTAAACCCAACAATTGGGATTGAACTTCCCGGACAACTTTTCGAGTATCTGCGGTAGTTCGCATTATCTCATCAAGAGATGGTAAGTTTTGTCCGTTACTTTTGGCAGCTTTCATCATAGCGAGCGCATGGGATAAGCTGAGTGCGATTTTAGTAAGTTGGTGGTAAGTGAGTCGGTTGATTTCTGGGATGGGCGTAGAAGAAGTTCGACGCTCAACACAGTGACGAATGTAAGCAGAGAGAGTCATGTTATGAGAGTCAGCTTTATGTTGCCATGTCAGTTTCTCCTCTTGGGTGAGCAGTAGTGCAATATATTCGGTACGTTTCTTTGCTTGCATGAGCGGGAACTAAATCTGCATAATTTCCGATCGTGCCGCCTAATTTGGGCCATCTTCTTCTATCAAGGGAGAGGAAAAAAATTTAAATATCGACTTAGCTTGCTGCTACCTTTGAAATACGCTTAACCTTACTCCGGTAACAATTGCTATCACTGACCAATCATAGCTTTTGACAGAGGTTTTTGCCCGAATATGGGCGGCATATTGGTGGAAGTTTGGCGGTAAGGGAACCACATATAAGGGCAGTAAAAGTGAAAAGCTGCCCCACCATAGTCCCTAAAATGCCCGAAATTCGGTTTTTATCCCCAAACTTTCCCCATTTTTTGTTGAGTAAATATGCCTAAAAAACTTGACTGGGTAGTTTGTGAACCTCGCTTGCGATACGCTCCCAATACACCAGAAGGAATTGCGCTCTCCTATGTTAAAAATCATCCTTCATTCAAATCAGCTAGAGACCTGCTCGCGCAAGCCATGGTCGCTTATTGGTTGCCGTTTGCTTTAGCCGCTTCTGGAGTAAAGGGTCAAGCATTGATAATGGCTTGCTTTGAAGCAATAGGAGAACTAGAAAAACAAATCAATCTGATTAAGCGGGTATTGTTGGATCACCAAACAGTTAACTGTAACGACAGCAATGCACCTCAAAAAGTTGTTTACCCCAAAATAGAAGAAACCTTTTCTTCCATAGATGCCAAGAGCGAAGATATGGCGATGGAAAATTCTGTGAAAGAAACTGCTGCGGTTGGTCCCAAAAAAGCCGCCGACTTGTTTTAATACAACTCTTTTTCTAAAGTTATGGAAGAAATGACAGTTAAAATTTGGGCTGACTTAGGTGGCAGCACGCTCAAAATTTTGGTCGAAATGCCCAATAAATCAACAGTACCAATCATCATGTCTTCACGAGTAATTGAATTAGATGATTGGTTGGTATCAAACCGGACTGTGGCCATGTTCGATATATCTCCCCAAGCTGATGCAATTGTTCGGTTTGGTAAAGGCTATTATGCCGTAGGTAAGCTGGCCGAACAGTATGCTAGCGATGTGACCAACTCTACGGAACTTAAACAGCCAAAGCAGAATACGGCTATTCCTAAACTGCTGGCAGTTGTGGGCATCATTAAGCAGAAATATGAGTTACCAACTCGCTTTGCAGTCGAGCTAACTTTATTGCTTCCCTTTCCCGAATATCAGTTTGTCAAAGATGGCGGTAATAATTTTCAGGCTGATTTGAAAAAGGCGCTCTCTTATTTCGAGTTTAGAGGAGAAAATTACGAAGTCAACCTAGCTAATTTTGGTTGCAAACCGGAAGGTTCTGGCTTGATTATGTTGAGATATCTGCAACAGCAGGATCGACAAGATTGGCTTCTTAATAGCAAAATTGCCGCCCTAATGTTGGGACATCGAAACACTAGCATCTTGCTATATGATTATGGAACACCCAGCGGCTATACCAACAACTTGGGCTTTTACCAAATAATTCAAACTGTAATTGATTCTAGTTTGGGACAAAGTGCTGCCGCTCTTACTGAGGCAATTTACAAAGCTAATGACGACATTTCACCAAATAACCCCCATATTCAAGCACTCGCTATGACCAAGGGAAAAAGTAAGCGAGCCGAACTTACTCGTTTGGTAAAAGCGATCGCTTCTGCCCAAAAAAATCGCTGGCAGCAGATCGCTAGTTGGGCTAAATTGCTAGTTGATGATGTGGATGAGTTAATTATCGGCGGTGGCACGGCATTATTATACCAGAAAGCCATCAGAGAAACTTTCCATTCAACCCGATTATTTTGGGCAGTAGCAACCGAAAAAGAACCAATACCTCAAATACCGCCTCAACCAATTGGGCCATCTGGTCACCGGGAAGAATGGGAGAACAAACTCCTCGCCGCTAAGCCTGGGCATGATGCTTTGAAAGCTAAAGAAGCGTTGGAGCAATATGAGGAACAATTGTTGTCGTATCAGCAACAGCAGGCTGATTACGAATTACAGCTTAAAGTTGTCCAAGCTGCACTCTCGAGGGAAAAACTCCCCCTTCTTCAGTTGCAGCACCAGTCGCAAGCAATTATAGAGGAAATCGCTCAAACCTTTTTCTCTCAAGAGGTGAAGAGTGATGAGAGACGTTTTCGGGTGACGCAGTTTGTGGATATTTACGGTGTGTGGAAAGCGATCGAGAATGCTTGATACAGCAACTGATTCAAAAGAGACGCTCTGCTAGGGGGGAGGCGGGGACGCTCCAGAAGGAAATCTGACAGGGATTGAAACCGTTTAAGCTAAACTGAACAAATCTACCTTTGTCCGCTCGCGCTCTCTCAGGGAAGGCTCTCACCTTCAATGGTGCAACGGCTGCACTCACTATCCCCTCTGCGGTAAACGCTTTGGGGAATACTTTTCGGATAATATTTAAGCTGCCATTTATGTCTGCATTAATCAACTTACCACTGGCATTACAACCAATCTGCTAGTTTGATGCAGGTAGTTATCAACGTACTGGTTGCGGGATTGCGTCAATCGATTGATTCGGTGAGAGTCTAGAGAGTTAGAATTCTAACCTAATCCAGCTGTCCCGACGCGAGAACGGTAGCCCGAAATTGCTAACCCCTAACCTACTCCTGAAACACAAATATACAAACAAATAAAAATTATACACAATTTAAAATATATCGACACGATTTGCCAAATACAAATATGAACGACTCACCCCCTGACCTAGAAGTGCAATTTTCTAGTTCCACTTACTCGTTGCGAGATTATCAGCTTCAATTAATGCAGCAAGTATTCCAGGAATGGTCACAGGGGTCTAGGCGTATACTACTAACCCTTCCCACTGGGGCTGGCAAAACAGTATTATTCGCCGCCGTAGCGCGAGAATTTACTAATTTTGGCTCAGGAGTATTGGTATTAGCCCATCGGGAAGAGTTAATCCTCCAAGCAGCTCAAAAGATGGAAGGGATGACAGGAGAGCCGGTGGGCATCATCAAAGCAGGTTATCCCACCACCCCAGAGCGGCCCATCCAGGTCGCTTCCGTCCAAACTCTAGTACGCCGTTCTCCCCAGTTCTGGCCTACCGCCGAATTGCTGATTGTAGATGAAGCACACCATAGCGTCAGCAAAAGCTATCAGCAGATTGCCCAGCACTACCAACACGCCTACATTCTTGGAGTTACCGCTACCCCTGCTCGGATTGACGGTCAAGGCTTTAAATTCCTTTACGATACCCTGGTAGTGGGGCCATCGGTGGCAGCTTTGATTCAAATAGGTTATCTCTCCACCTTCAAGTTGTTTGCTGCACCTAACGCGATTAAAGTTTCTGGTGTCAGAACTACGGGTGGGGATTACAATCAACGAGAATTGGCCGCCGCCATCGACACCAGTTTGGTGATGGGGGATTTAATCGATGCCTGGAACAAGTTTGCTTTTGGTAAAAAAACCGTAGTATTTGCCGTCGATATTAAACATTCAATCGCCATCGCACAAGCCTATCAAGAAGCAGGAATTCCCACTGAGCATCTTGATGGCAACACTTCTGAACAAGAGCGTCATCAAATACTAGAACGATTCCAAACTGGTCAAACCTTAATTCTTTGCAACTGCGGCATTGTCAGTGAAGGGGTGGACATCCCTTCCCTAGAAGCAGTGCAGTGTGTCCGTCCTACCAAATCCCTCATCCTTTGGCTGCAAATGGTCGGGCGCAGTTTGCGACCTCATCCCGACAAAGAACACGCCATCATCATCGACCATACGGAAAATTGGGGAGTTCATGGCGCTCCTGACTTTGAATGGTTGTGGAGTTTAGAGCCAATTTCTCTTTCCAGAGGCCGATGGCACGTCAGTTGTCCCGAATGCCATCATGTCTTTAAACCGCTCTCCCACGAACAAAAACCTTACCGAATTGAGTGGAGTCCCAGGCATGGTGAATTTCAAATCTGGTGTCTGTACACCTGCCCCAACTGCCTTCAAAAAATCGAAATGGAAAAATGGTCGGGGGGAGAGCCACCACCACCCCGAAGAGTCACAGAAGATAAAAAAGCTGAAATTAGAGAAATTCCGCTTGATTGTAATTGGGTTATTTTAGCTGACATCTGCTCCTTAGCTACTATCCAAAGACGGCGAAACTACAAAAGTGACTGGGTGCTACGCCGTTTGGTGGAAAAACATCCCTCAACTGGTATTCCGGAATTGAGAGAATGCGCCAATATTTTAGAATTTTCTTTAGACTGGGTGGTGGATTGTTGGTTCCAATTGCTCAAAAAGAATACTAATTCTTCTGTTACACCAACATATAAAGAGTCACCATTAGATAACGCTTTGGATGCACCTGTCGAGCGTGTAATTCTTCAGGCATCTCAAGTAGCAGAATTATTCAGAAAAGCTTCCAGATGGTCGGAAGCTGAGTCGATTGCTAAAACTTATTCTGCTCTCAAAGTAGCAGCTTGGGAACTGCTTTCACCAGCAGAACGAGCGCGAATCAAGTCACTTAAAGTTGCAGCATTGCGACAAACCGCGACACAAGAAAAAGCAAAAATCGCTTTTGACACTTTTCTGGGCGTAGGTGAAAAAGCCGTATCAACTGCCACTGGCGAAGAAGTGTTGGTTACAGGTTTATTTGAAAAGAACGGGATACCAATGGCTAATATTAAATACCTGAGCGATGGGATAGAAGGTACTTCACGTCTTGATTTTTTGCGGACGCACTCGTCAACAAATTAAATATAAGAATTTGTGGATGGGGTGCGCTCTTGCAACCCAACGATATAGAAGTTAGCGGCGTCCACAACCTCCTACCCCTCAAATCCCTACCCTTACTCAACAGTCGTTTGAGTCATCCCATCCACGCTTCGGGAAGTAAGAATCTTGCCTAAAAACGGTGTTTTTTACGCTGAGTTTGTTTATCCAAACTCTTAAAGAATCTCAGTGTATGACGACCTGAGAGTGTCAAATCAGGGCGGTTCTTCACCTAGAGCTTGGTAAAACGCACGTTCGGCTGCCGCTGCTAGAGCGCGTTTGGCATAACGCTTGAAGTTGGCTTCTGATTTGTGGCGAGTCAGAGTGCGAGCGTGCAAGCTATCCATTCCTTTGAGCAGTAGCTTGGTAGCATAGGTATGTCTTAAGCGATGGGGCGTCAGATTCCGAATACCTGCTTTTTCCCCCAATTCTTTAATCGTGTAATAAATCCCTTGATAGCCCAACCGCACGCCCGGTTTAATCGGGCTATGGGACAAAAACAGCGGTTTGCTTTTATGACAGCGTTCCCCTTTTTGTCGCCGCCACTCCAAATAAGCATCTAATTGGCAGCGAGCAGCCTTTGACAGGGGAACAGTGCCACTGCTATCATCCTTCCCTTTTCTTATTGTCAACCGCACGCCGTCATAATCCCCCACGTTCAAAGCTGCTACCTCTCCCGCTCTGAGTCCGTGTGCTAACACCGCCAGTAACCCCGTATCTCGCTGAAAAGTGCTAGACGGCATCTGTACAGCTTGCCATAAAGCCTCCACTTCCAACTCGCTCAAATCCATTGCTGGCGGTAAAGGTATTTTTTTGAGGGCTACCGCTTGGGTGGGGTTGTGGGAAATACTGTCTGGATAGGCTTTCCACAGCCATCCAAAGAAACTTTTGAGTGCCGAAAGTGCCCGATTGACTGAATTATCGGTTAAGGATGCTTCTAGATGGTTTTTGTACTGAACGATTTGCCTGGTGGTAATTTCGCTCCAAGGATTATTCGTCCACAACAGAAAGCGTTGGAGTTCCCGGCGGTAGGCTTTTTGGCTGTTGGGGGACAGACTCCGTGCTTTTAAAAATTCCTCTACTCTGGGCCAACGCAGGTCTATTGGTCTGCTATCTGATATTGGCTGAGTGGTCAGAGCAATTGAGTCGGCTTGAGGCGACATTATCGGGTCACCAACGAGCGATCGCTTAGAATGTTTTATTTTCCCACTAATTGTCCCGATTGGGCCAGACGTGCGGGTAAAATAAGGTAACATTATCTTACCTAAAATAGGCAAAACCGATAGTATCAAAAGGGTTTTATTTTTTCGCTAAGGTTGAGATTTTTCACTCTTGGAAGCAAGTTCTGCCAGATGATAAGCTATCTGCTGTTCTATGGCCTCTTTAACTCGTCGCTCAACAGATGCTTCTAAAAGCTTTAATCTTTCATCTATACTGCCTATACGTTCATCTATGTTATTAGCTGTCTGGTTTAAAGGAAATATGGATCTTCGAGTAGGCGCTGTATCTAGACATTCCTCTATATACTCAACCAGTAAAGCAGAAGCATTACTACCACTACGTTTTGCCCATTGCTGAAATGCCTGCCATTTCGAGGCATCTATACGAAAAGTTGCTAATTTCTTGTTGGTCATTGTCTATGTTTCTGTAACCTTGTTGTATTGAAATTAATATAGACATTTTAGCAAAATATATATATTAACTAGATAAAGTATAATATATATACAATGTATAGACTAAAATAGAATCAAAAACTGTGTCGGTTCGCAGATAAGTTGAAAAAGTCTCACATAAGTTGAAAAAGTGTTGCAGATAAGTTGAAAAAGAGTAGAAGTGAGCTAGGCTAATAATATTGAGCTATGGCAAGGGCTAGTAGAGCCGTAGCAGTAGGGGTAAGAAAATTCAGCAATACAGGATGCCGAAGAGTCATCGGCAAATTCCTCAGTCTGAAAATGAACACCACCATCTGGTGGGAATCTCAAATTGAGCGGGATTACATCTATTGGCTGGAGATAGATCCTGATTACCAGAAGTAATTGTAGTAGATAATGGTCAAGAATTTTTAAGTACGCACCTAGAAGATGCCTGTTTACAGTTAGGGATAAGCCTGCAATATTATCCGCCGAAAATGCCTTGGTATAAGAGTGCGATAGAAAGATATTTTGGGGCTTTAAATAGTCAACTACTTTCTGATGAACCCGGCAAAAGCTTCTCCAACTTCCTCAAGTCCGATGATTACGACCCCAGGCAGAATGCAGTCATTTCGTTTGAGGGACTACAGGAAATGTTGCATATTTTTATCGTTGATATTTATAACCAAAGTCAGCATCCCGAACTGAAATCGCCTCGGTCGGTAGTTTGGTCTACTGGGGTAGCTTGTTTTCCGCTAGCTTTACCGCCATCCCATCTGGAACTAAAAGTTTTAATTGGTCATGTTACTACTCGCAAAATCACCAGAAGGGGGATAGAGTTTGAAGGTTTACTATACAACAGTAGCGAACTGGTGCGACTACGTGTTCAAACAGCGAAATCTGCTAAAACAACAGTCAAATATGACCCAACGGATTTATCTCGCATTTATGTTTTTGATGAGTCAACCCATCAATTTTTAGAAGTACCAGCACTCAATCAAGATTACACTAAAGGACTCAGCTTGTGGCAGCATCGAGTAGTTAAAAAACGATTGACTCATTTTGTGAAAGAGATTTTTGTGTAAGTATAATAAATATTGGCTAAGATTATGTTAGCTTAAAAAGTTAAATTTTGAAATAAAAACCGGGCATTGTATGTTATGATTTTAGAAGAGTATGGCTAGTTGGTTCATTGTAGCAAATAGTTTAGGGCTACCCGAATAAAAATGGGATTATTAGCAGGAAGAGGCTAGGCTATGGAGTTATCTGCTACCACCACAATAGACGGCGACCGCATTCAAGAGTACGCCAAGAAGCTACGCAGTGAAGGAACACTCGAATACTGGACTTTATCCAAACTAGCAAGGAACCTCAACAATGAGTTCAATAAGCTTAAGGGACAAAACAGAGGTAAACTTAAGCAACGGGATCTGAACATTACCCCTGAATTAATTGCCCATCTTCAACAAAAATTTAGTGAATATTTTAATCAGCAGTTTTGGCTAGAAAAAGCTGAGTTCATTCTTCAGGGATTGAAGCAATGGAAGGCCAAAGGTATCATTCTGACAAAACCGGAGATTTCCTTGACACTTTCGGCAGATTTAAACAAAGACGAGACAACTGTAGAACTGTCTTTAAAAGAATTATGTGCCGCTGAATCTGCTAGCGAGTTGCTCGCCTCAATCATTGCCCAACAATCCTTAAGAGATGAACTCTTAAAGCTGCTAAAAGTAGCCACAAAACCAATCCTGGTAACGGAACCCCGACTGTTTATCAATAGCTCTATAACTTCCATTCCCACCCCGGCCATCTTAGCTTCTGGCCTACAAGCTCAACTCAGAAAAGATTTATGGTTTGAATCAAATGGACTGGCGGTTTTTCAGCATAAGTGCCAAGCGCAATCTGACAACTATATAGAGCATTACATCAGTAATCCTGGAGATATTGAGTTACTGCCTTGGGAAGCAGCTGAACAAATCATTAATAAATTTGGCTTCACTTCAGCCAAGCTGCATCTGATTTATGCGGCGCATACAATGAAACAGGTTAACCCGTGGGAAAGTGATTTTACCCTAAAAGCAACTAACATTATTAAGGAATTGGGATGGGACAAAAGAACAGATTTGTCTCAATCACACAAATTGAATGAAATTGCTAAAGCTGCTTTTGCTTTATCCTGCTTTGTCTCACGCGCTTTCTGGATTGAAGGCAGAACCAAGAACAAAGTAAATGTTAGCTATCCAACCGGAAGAACGTGGGATTCGGTAATAGAACCGTGTGGAACAGCCGATATTTTTACACGGAAAATAGAACAGCCTTATGAAGTATTTATTACTGTCAGACCGGGGCTTTGGACTAAACATTTCCTCAATCGGGCTGGAGCTAAAGCTAAGCAAGCTCTTTATCAATTTGGCTACCTAGCCCAAAAAGTGCTGCAAATTGACCCTTATCATGATGAATTAGCACTAAGGTTGGCACTACATCTCACGATGGAAAGTCGCTTCCATCAAAGTGGGCGATATGAAGTAAAAACTCTGCTCAAGATGGCGTTACCAGAGACTGAATTAGAGACAGCCCGTAGCGATAAGCGTAAAGCCTATGAACTTAAACAGCGCTGGGATAATGCTTTGAAGCTTTTAATCAGTTTGGATTGGCAGATTCAATACGATTTGGAAAGCTACTCAGCATGGCTTCAGCCAGGGAATCAGGATAAAAAGCGGATGCCCAAGGGATATATAGACAAGCTGCTAGCTGCAAAAATTACGATTCTTCAACCGACTCCAATTCCTGACTTGATAGCGATAAAAGCTGAACCCCAAGCCCCTACGTCGCTGTTGTCCAAGCAAACGCCAATTACAGTTGAGCAGTTGAGAAAAGTGCGGGAAGCTAAGGGCTGGAGCCAAGCCAAGTTAGCTGGGTGGCTCGGAGTATCACGCTCGTTAATAGCTTTGATTGAAAGAGGACAGCGCCCGGTTTCCCCAGCGCTTGAGACAAAATTTCGGGAACTGCTGGACATTTAGCAATCAATCACTGCTTTCTTTTAACCAGCTGTTACAAAGCTGGATTTTTTGTTATGGCGGTGATTACAGCCGTGTAACAACCAAATTAACCGAAAAAATAGACCTCAAACCCTTACTGGATAAAAATTTGAGCGATGTTACAAAATCTCTAGGATCGCCCGACTATTTCTCTAGGATCGCCCGACTATCAATTTTTGTAATCCTTACTACACATAGCTTTCAGGCTCTTAGTACCAAACAGAGTAATTAGATCCGTTTCCCAGCAGTCCTGAGCGAAAAGTGAGAAAAAGGGATGTTCCCCACGCAAGGAATAGCCCGATGAAGAATTCGCGCGACAGCAGAGCAATTCATTGGGGTGAGCTATGGTAACGCCACAGTCCCCCCGCAATGAATGGCTCAACAGCAGCGTAGACCCCCAAATCTTCGCCCTCAACGTCCGCGTCCTCTGTGAGGACGCCCCCTACGCCTACCTCCTCTACGAAATTGACGCCGCCTCCGGCCGAGTCCACCCCGACGCCCAGTGGCTGTGGGCCAGAAAAAAATACAGCCACATCGAAGCTGGCGGCTGGTGGTGTAGTGGACTCGACCCCCTCGACAACTGGCAACCCATGCTGTGGGGCTGCTTCAAACCCAACCAGCCACGCCAAACCTTTGACCCCAAAGGCCAGCTCAAACCCATCAAATACGAGCATCCGCCCAAAACCCCCACCAGAGCCTTCTTCCTGCAAGTCCCAGACCGCATCTGGTCGAAAATCTCCCAACGCTACAGCGTCCCCATCACCGAACAAGACAAACAACACGGCTTCTGGCAATGGGTGTGGGCCAAAAACATTCCCATTATCATCGTCGAAGGCGCTAAAAAAGCAGGCTGTCTGCTAACCTTGGGCTACGTCGCCATAGCCATCCCCGGCGTTACAATGGGCGTCAGAACTAAGAACTCCTCAGGGCAGAAATGCAACCCCTATCTCATCCCAGAACTGCAACACTTCGCCACACTAGGACGGGAAATCTACATCAGCTTCGACCGTGACACCAAACGCCAAACCATCCAGAACGTCAACCGGGAAATTGACAAGCTGGGCCAGTGCTTCAATGCCGCCAAATGTCAGGTGAAAGTCATCAGCCTGCCTGGGCCTGAAAAAGGCGTCGATGATTTCGTAGTAGCCCGTGAAAGAGGCTCCGGAGCAGGGGAGCAGAGGAGCAGAGGAGCAGAGGAGCAGGGGGGCAGGGGAGAAAATACCATTAATTTTTACCCATCATCCCCATCTGGGGAGGATGGGGATGAAGATGCTTTCAGTGACCTCCCTTCTGCCAGAAACTTTACGTTCCAATCGAACCAGAGAGATATCCCATCTGGGGAGGAAGATGCTTTCAGTGACCTCCCTTCTGCCAGGAACTTTACGTTCCAATCGAACCAGAGAGATATCCCATCCGGGGGTGAGAATGCTTTCAGTGACCTCTACCAGGCCGCACAAGCCTTCTCATTTTGGCAAACTAGGGAATCTTGGAGACTAACTTATCCAGTCGCTTTAAAACTCTTCCAGCGCTATCTGGGAGAAATCCCTTATCCCGAATCCGGGTTAGTAGGCATCAAATCCCCCAAAGGTACTGGCAAAACCCAAGGTTTGATTGAGCTTGTCTCAGATGCCCTTGACACAGGCTCCCGTCGCGTGTTGATAATTACGCACAGGATTCAACTGGGCAGGGCAATCTGCGCTGCCTTGGGAGTCAACTACATCGACGAAACCAGAGACTCGCCTGAAGGTAAACTGTTCGGATACGGCCTTTGCATCGATAGCCTGCATCCCCGATCTCAAGCCCAATTCAATCCAGAAAACTGGGAGGGAGCGATCGTCATCATCGATGAGTGCGAACAAGTCCTCTGGCACGCCCTGAACTCTAGCACCTGCTACGAGAACCGGGTCGCTATCTTGCAAACTTTCCAAAAACTGATCCACAATGTCTTGACCACCGGTGGCTTAGTCGTTGCCCAAGATGCCGACTTATCCGACAAATCGATCGACTACTTGAAAGCGATCTCGGGTATTCAGATCGAGCCTTGGATTGCAGTCAACGAGTGGAAACCAACCAAGGGACGGGACGTCACTTTCTTCGCCACCAGCGACCCCGCACCGCTGTTTGCCCAGATGGAGAGAATTTTATCTCTTGAGGTCACTTGTTGCGATATCGACAGCCGCGCCGAATGTTGTCCCATCCAGCGACATAGCAGCCCCATCATGGTGGTGGAAGATTCCCAAAAAGTCAAGGGAAAATGGTCTTGTACCAACTTGGAAATCCAACTGAAAAAACGATTTCCTGTCTTACGAATTCTCAGGATTGATAGCGAGTCAGTAGCCAACCCCAACCATCCAGCTTATGGCTGCGTGGAGAAAATTAATACCATCATCCCAAACTACGACATTATCATTGCCAGTCCTACTATTGGCACCGGAGTTAGTATTAACATTCGGGGTAATTTTGTGGCGGTTTTCGGTATTTTTAAAGGAGCAATACCGGTTAATGATGCTTTGCAAGGTTTGGCGCGTGTGCGAGATGAAAATGTGCCTTGGTTTGTTTGGACTAAACAATTTGGCTTGGGTAAAATTGGCAACGGTAGCGCGAGTTATCGAGCGATTCTCAAATCTCAACAGAAAGTCATCAAAACTAATCTGTCTTTGTTGCAAGATGTAGACTTTGATATTGATTCTGCTTATGACCCGATTCACTTGCGAACTTGGGCAAAGATGGGGGCGAGAATTAATGCCGGAATGTGGGATTATCGAAAGATTATTTGGGAGCTTTTGAAAGCTGAAGGTCATCAAGTGCATCTGTGTCGCGAGAATGAATTGCAGCAACAGATTAGTTTTTTGCAAACGCTAGAAATAGCGGCTCACAATGCCGATGATTACGAACAAAAGGAGGAATTATCCGAACAAATCGTCAAACTAAAAGAAGAGTTAGACCAACTAGAAACAGAAGCGACTTGTCTTAGTGAAGAAGCCAAAGTTATCAGACAAGAAAACCGGATGACTTCGGCAGAAGCTGTTACAGTTGTCGAGCGGATTAACAAGTCTAAATACCTTTTGTTGAAAGACAAACGTTCTAAAACTCAGTTGGAACTAAATGCTGTTCGCAAATATCAACTGGAGGAAACTTATGGTGTGACCGTTACTCCGGAATTGGTATTAAAGGACGAAGACGGCTGGCTGTCTAAAATCCGCCTCCATTATTACCTGACTCATGATTCTGAATTTGTCAAGAATAGGGATAAAAATCACTTAACAGGACATCGGGAAAGGGGTAATGGAAAAGTTTGTCCGCAGGACTTGCGATTTATTACGGCTACTGTAGAAGCGCTTAAGAAATTGGGAATAACTTATTTTTTCACACCTGAAGTTGAGTTTAGAGGAATTGACTCAGAGGTGATAGAGTTTAGCAATCTCGTTAAGCAGTACAGTCAGGATGTGAAGGACTTTTTGGGGATAAATATCAATCCCAATGCTCCGCCAATGGAGGTGGTGCAGTATATCCTGGGTGTAAAGTTAGGGTTTACTCTCAAACGCATTGGTTTTGAACGGATAGAGGAACGTGACGCTTCTCTTAGAAGGAAGCGGGTGAGGGTTTATCAGTTCCAATTCCCTGATGATGGTAGAGAGGCGATTTTTTCGGCTTGGTACCAGCGGGATGTTGAAGCTGTGGAAAGGGTAGCTGAGGCGGCGAGTGTACGGGGTGGATCGGGGTCGGATAAATATATAGGGATATCAGGGGGTCTGTCTCCTTTGAGTGATGACCCTGCTGTTAGTGGATCGGGGTCTGATAAATATATAGGGATATCAGGGGGTGTACCACAAGATACTGTTGACCCTGTTGTAAGTGGATCGGGGTCTGATCATTCTATAGGGATATCAGGGGGTGTACCACAAGATACTGTTGACCCTGTTGTAAGTGGATCGGGGTCTGATCATTCTATAGGGATATCAGGGGGTGTGTCTCCTTTGAGTGATGACCCTGCTGTTAGTGGATCGGGGTCGGATAATTTTATAGGGATATCAGGGGGTGTACCACAAGATACTGTTGACCCTGCTATTGGTGGATCGGGGTCGGATACATATATAAGTATCTCAGGGGGTGTACCACAGTCGAGCGATCTCCCAGCTCTTGAGGCCCAAGTGCAGAATGTGGAAAATGAACCATTGGAAGCGATGCTACCAACAGAAGGACAGGGGGAATCGGAAGATATCGCTGCCCCAACTGCCCCCGAAACAGCACCCGAATGGCTGAAAGTTGGCTCAGTGGTGAGGTTCTGTAGTGAGGTTGAGAAATATGTCGTTAAAGCTGTCTCATCAGGTACTCAGGTGATGGTGCGATCGCTCTTGTCTGGACTATTTACCCATACTTACGCACATCGCTTGCAACTGGCTGATGAGGGAACGGGATGATGAGTGGCGATGCCGCGTCTTTATCTCACTGAAACTGGGTACGACCGGACGGTTTAAAATCTTCTTGTGGATCTTAAGACAGTCCCAATTAGTATTATTTTATTCTCTAGCTTGAGTGACTCCACGGAATGATAGCCACTCCAAACTTCCCCATTATTCGTGTCAGCCAAGAAGCTTATGAACTCTCCACAAATGAAACGATGGGGAGCAAGTATAAGTTTTGGTTTGAACATGAAGAATTGGGTCTTTGTCTGTACAAGCAAGCCCGACAAAACATAGGCGAAGATTGGGCTGAAAAAGTAGCATCCCAGTTGTGCTTCCTCTTGGGACTCCCTCACGCTGTTTATGAACTAGCGGAAACTTGGGAAGGAAATCGCGGTGTCGTTTCCCCCTACTTTTTACCAGAAGGAGGGACGCTGGTTCATGGTAACGAACTGCTCACCCCCATCGTACCGAATTACCCCACCTCTGGAACTTATAGGGTCACACAACATACGATTAATATTGTACTAAGCGTTATCTCCGATGAGTCTGTGAATCTTCCTCTTGGTTGGACAGCAGCAGAAGGCATCGAAAGCGCAGTAGAAGTCTTTGTCGGCTATCTGCTGTTAGATGCCTGGATTGGCAATGGAGACCGTCACCACGAAAACTGGGGAATCGTAAGAAGTAAAGCCCCGTCTAATTCGATGGAAACAATTCACTTAGCACCCACTTTCGACCATGCCTCAAGTTTAGGTCGTGACCTGTCTGATGAACAAAGGCAGAAACGTTTAGTAGAAGCATATACAAACAAATGTTTCTCAGCATTCTATGAGAATATTGGCGACAAAAAGCCCCTGAGAACTTTTGATGTTTTTCAGCGAGTTGCTCATAGTTATCCTGAAGCTGCCCTGATGTGGCTGTCACGACTTAAAAGCATTTCAGAAGATAATACAGGAGAGATTTTTAATCGGATTCCTAACAATCGCATTTCGTCTATCGCAGCAGAGTTTGCCCAAAAAATTCTGGAGTTTAACCAAGACAAACTACTTACCTTGAGGAATTCACTACTTTGAATAAACCCAAAACACTATTTTTGGCTTGGCAAGACCCCAATAGCCGCTCCTGGTTTCCCATTGGTCGCTTAACTTTTGATGGAGCGATTTATCAATTTGTCTACACGCAAGGTGCTAAAGAAGCTCAAGAGAAATGTGGTTTTCAACCTTTGTTATCGTTTCCGCGCTTAGATGAGGTCTATACATCAACTCATTTATTTTCTGTATTCTCTAATCGGTTAATGCCTCGAAGTCGTCCAGACTACTCAAGTTTTATTCAATGGTTGAATATTCCCGAACATGAAGATGACCCGATTGCCATGCTAGCCCGCAGTGGTGGGCAAAGAGAAACAGATACACTTACCGTCTTTCCATGTCCTGCACCAGATGAAGAAGGACGATATCATCTTCACTTTTTCTCTCACGGACTGCGACATCTACCCCAATCTGCTATTGAGCGGATTAATCGCTTTGAGCCTGGGGATAAGTTATGGTTAGCGCACGAATTTCAAAATTCTTTTGATTCCCAGGGATTGACTCTCAATACAGAAGACCGCTACATCGTAGGGTATTGTCCGCGATACTTGAATAGTGAGATTTTTGAGCTTCTACGGAGGAATCCTCGTTTGGTAGAGGTGCGTGTAGAGCGTGCTAATCAACCGCCGACACCGCTCCAGTTTCGCTTGCTGTGTAACTTGACCGCAAGGTGGAGTGAGGAAAATCTTCCGTTTTCCGGTCTTGAGTATCAGCCTCTAATCGCTGACGCGGTAATTGCCATGCCCTGAAAGAGTTTCAGCAGATCTGCCGAGTACCAGGGTAATTACCGGTCTTGTGTCACTCTAAGCACAGGAAAAATAGTAATCGGCTGGCCAAGTGCGATGTTGAATAGGATTAGAGAGCGTGGTTACTCAAGAAGCGAGAGTTTTTACGGTTACTCAACTGATACCCAACTGCGTCAATAAATAGTTCACCCGTTCATAAGCATCTCGTTGCAAGAATTCTCTCTCAACAGGGTCACTCAACTCCTCAAAATCAGAAACAAACACCGGGCCGATGTGTGAAGGCGAAGCGAACTTTTCAGCAATTTTGCTCAAACCTTCCCGCACCAAACCACGAGTGATATGAGGCTTAAACTCCTCAACCAAAGCATCTAAACCACCAGGATAATTGTAAAGGCAGAAATAAATATCCCAAGCATCCTTTTCCTTGAGACGGTCATAAAGAGCCATCCCTTTCATTACCAGAAAAGGCACAATAGAAGCCACCCGTAAAGACGCAGAATCTATTCCCCCCCCAGGCAGCGTTCCAGAAATCCTCACTTCTGTAAACAATTCAAAAGCCAGATCGCAACCTCGTGCTTTCCTAGCTCGGATATCCTGAATCTCCTGAGTCCGATGGCTTTTAGCACTACCTTCGTATTCACCCGCCAGGAAATCAACCTGTACGACAATCTCCCGGTCGTTCACCGTCACAGTCCGAGAAAAAATGAAAGGCTGTCTTCCCTCACGATACCCACGAGCCAACAGTAATTCTTGAATAGTTTTGTAGCCCGCCGCTTGTAAAGTCCGGTGATTAAGCGCGATATCGACATCAGTACTACCGATGTGTCGCTGTTGTGCCTCAGATAGCAGCAGTTCTGGCACCCAACCGCCGATAATGACAATCTCGTTACGGTACTCCCCCAAAATACGAACCAGTTCCAACAGCACCGATCTCGCTGCTTCTACTGCCATCTGGGTGTAATCGCGTTTGGCTACCATTGGGGCATGATTACCTGTTCTAAAAGTGCTTGCGCCGCCTCTTCCCCACGTCCCCTCATTTGGTAGAGGTCGAGATAAAGTTGGATTGGGGACACAACTTGAGTCCCATCAATATCTTGCGCCTGGTAAAAAACTCCCTCATCATAAGGTTGGAGCAAACTGACATTAGCACCGCTATTCACCGCTTTCAAATTTAGCTTCAGGGCCAACTTTTCCACCCCGTCAGCAACGTAAGCCATTACCCGTTGATATCGGACAACTGGGGCATATCTTGCCGCACCGGAAAATCCCGTTAAAGCGTAGCGAATCCCCGCATCGGAGCAGGTTTGTGCCAAAGTCGCTTCAATTTCCCCAACACTTTTGAGGGAATAAAAGTCAAATACCTGGTGGCGGCGATAGTCGTAGTGTTGCCGAAAGTCCGATAGAAGCAAACAAGGCTCGCGCAACCAAAACCCATCGGGGCTAGTCTTAATTAACTCCCTAGAGGCGAGCAACTTCTTAATGTTAGACACTTGTCCCAGGCTGACTGCGGCTTCAACGCTTAAGTCCTGCACCTTCCACGCTTTTTGCGGTGAGTTAAGTAGAACTCTTAAGATTCGCTCGGCTTTAGGAGAGTAAAGCGATCTCAGATCCCGTTTTTCATTAAATGGGTTGGGCTTCCCCTCTTTTTGAATGTAGACCTGCCCAAAGCACAGGCGACAGTTCCCTGCTAAATCCACATAGCCGATATCTTCTTGAGTACAAATTTCCGCAGATCTTGGGGAAATGTAAGGAGCGATGAACACGCCGTAGGCTCCCGGAATTGCCCCCACACTGCGAAATAGCTTGTTAGCAGAAGAGCGGGCTTGCAGCGGCTGACCGTTCGGTTTGACATCGACTACTAGCGGCACATCATGTGTCGGTAACTTCAACGTCGCCTGAAATTCAGGACTTTTCTGCTCTTTTTCTGACTCTTTCTCTAGAAGCTCTACCTGCACAAAGGGAATCTCCTGCAAACAAGCACGCAGAGCCGCAAAAGCTTCTTGTTCTAAATTGGGTATTTTCATTGTTAAAGCTATTTTCAGCAATTGCTGAAACTAACTTATTTAGTGAAAATTATAGCAGAAGGCAAATGGGTTCTGACGCATATTTGGTGAAAGAGGAAAAAGGCTGGGCAGCAGGCGTGGGAGATTGAGCCAATAATGTCTAGATAGATATCTAGACGGCGTAATCAGGTTTGTGGGGTGAGATGTGGTGGTGTAATAGGTAAGGTATGCTCTAGAGCGCCAGTCCAGTAGAAGAGGTTGACAAAAAGCGCTCTTTATGGTGGGCTAGAAAAAACCTCTCGCTCACCACTCAAGAGTCAAGCGATGCGTCCACCAATATGGAATCCCCCCATCGAGTTATCCCCACAAGAGCAAATTATCGCCAAACGCATCCGTGCGGCTAAACTGTTCTTATTTGTAAGAAAAATTCGTCACCAACTATTCGATCAAGAACTTCAACAAGAACTCTCAGGTCTGTTTAAAGACAGTACGGTAGGAAAATGCCCGCTCGCACCAGCACAGATTGCTTTAGCAATTATTCTGCAAGCTTATACAGGAGTTTCAGATGATGAAGCGATCGAAGCAATGGTAATGGATCGACGATGGCAACTGGTACTAGATTGTATTGACTGCGAACAAGCACCGTTTGGCAAAGGAACATTAGTGAGGTTTCGCGCAGCTTTAATCGCTAAAGGTGGCGATCGGCGTCTGATTGAAAAAACCATCGAAATTGCAAAAAAGACCCAAGGATACAGTGAGCGTTCCTTAAGAGCCGCGTTAGATTCAAGCCCATTATGGGGAGCGGCGAGAGTGGAAGACACTTATAACTTATTAGGTCATGCACTTAAGAAAGCGTTAGAAATAATTGCCAGTCACACGCAGCAAGATTTGGAATCGATCGCAAAAAAGGCTGGCGCAGAGGTGATAACTAATAGCAGTCTCAAAGGAGCATTAGATATGGATTGGGATGAACCATCAGCCAGAGAACAAGCATTAATAAAAATTCTCCAAGCCCTCAATCAAGTAGAAAATTGGATAGAAGAACAATCTGAAATTGAACAACCAACCAGGGAATTGGCACAAAAAAGTTTAGAGGATGCACGACAAATAGAGGCACAAGATATAGAAAAGGGAGAAGATAGTTGCCCAAAGTTACGTCAGGGCGTAGCTCCTAATCGCCGGATAGCGATTGAAGACCCGGAGATGCGACACGGACGAAAAAGCCGTTCACAAAGGTTTGATGGCTATAAGCGTCACATCCTCAAAGACTTAGATCTAGGAATGGTGAGAGCCGTAGGAGTGACACCTGCAAGCTGCAGCAGAAGCTAGTGTTACTTCTGCAATTGCGCTCGATTTAGAATCTCAACAAGTTACTTTAGAAGAATTACATATCGACCGCGCTTATTTGACAAGCCATTGGGTAAAAGAACGTTCATCAAACTTGACAATTATTTGTAAATCTTGGCGAGTACGTAATGGGAATTTTTTTAATAAAACAGCTTTCAATCTAGACTGGGAGAATCAGTTAATTCGTTGTCCTAATGGGATAAGCATCCCATTTATAGAAGGAAAAATTGTTCGCTTTCCTCAACTGCAATGTCAGACTTGTCCAGTGCGTTCTCAATGTACAGCTAGTTCTAAAGGTCGTACTATTTCCATTCATCCAGATGAGTCTTTATTGCAGGAATTACGTCAACGTCAAACCACTGCATCTGGTCGCCAGAAATTAAGAGAACGAGTCAGCGTAGAACATAGCTTAGCTCATATTGGTCAATGGCAGGGAAAACAAGCTCGCTACTTGGGACTGCGTAAAAACCTTTTCGATCTTCGCCGCATGGCAGTTGTTCATAATCTTCATGTTTTGGCTCGAATTTTTACGGAACATCAACCGATATCTGCTTAACTAAAAAAATATCTTCAGTTTAATAGATGGTTTTATTCTGATAAGAAACCTCTTTTGTCAAGCGCAAGAAAGAGGCTGGAATTTTGTTTTGTTAATTTTACTCTCGCTCAGTTACGCCTTGACTCTTGAGTGGTGAGCGAGAGGTTTTTTCTAGCCCAACATAAAGATCACTTTTTGTCAATCTCTTCTACTGGACTGGCGCTCTAGCACTTGACCGAAAACTCTATCCATAAGTGTCGAGTTTCAGGATGATTGGGTTCTTACGCGGTTCTTACGCGATTTTGGTGAAGAGAAGCAATAAGCCAGAAGCTATACATGGTAAGGGATAGAGGGATGTAGTACCCTTGATAAGAAAAAGTAGAAGTAATCCGTTGAGGCAGCATTTTTGGAAAATTGGCACTCAGATTACCAGGTAGAAACAGCCAGGAGAGAAGCTTGCCGGATGTAGTATGAGCAGAGAAGGAAAAACCACCGCAGAAGCGATCGCAAAAAAGTAAAAATTCAGGGGGCGACGAAGTCGCTAAAGAGGTTGCTGTATAAGGCTTATGGCTCTTAATCCTCGTCGATAAAATGACTTCTTATTGCCAATAAAATTTAGCATTTCCTGTACCCATAACTGGCAGGACTGAAAAGCAATCAGCCAGGTTTCCCCATATAAACCTATCCAAAAATTACTATGTCTTCTTCTATTTCTACCTTTTTCTGTCGGACGACAAACGTATTCTTGTTGTCCTTGTAAAGAAGTTCTTTTTCCTTGCAACCAGGCTGAAGTCATGGCTAAAGCTATTAAGAGAATTAAGCGAATTAATTTATCAGGCGAGGCTTTGGAACCTTCTAGATTATATCCTCCGGTTTTACAATCTTTAAACATTGCTTCTATACCATAACGTTGTTGATAGATGTGAGTAGCACTTTTGCCATCGGGGAGATTAGTTAATAAATACAACGGCTCTTTCTCCTGTTTACCTTTATACTTTCTCTTCCAGTAAGCCGCTAAATTAAAACGGTTAAAGCCTTTCTTCTGAGTTAAGCTAATCTGGGGATAAAAAAGCCGAATTCCTGGTTGAATAGGGATACTACTTAACGGCTGAAATTGCTGTCTTTTTTCTCTAAATGTTGTGTCACATTTTTGGCGAAGCACAAAGCTAAGATGTTGACGATGTAGCCACTGTGCCAGTTCTATGCTATGAAACTCTCTATCCCCAATGAGCACTAATTTATATTTCTTTAATAGCCGAATTACCGGACGTAATACTTGCTTTTGTTCGGCTATATTACACGCCCCCTTTTTATCTAACAATGTCCAGAATATGGGAAAAGCTCTTTTTTGGTAAATGGCGCTAACCATCAATACATTATTTTCTCGCCATTGGGTTCGGTCGATAGCAATAATTAGTTGAGTTCCGGTCTTGATTTGATGGAAAATAATCTCTCTAATCAAAGGGAACCACAGAGCTAGTATACTTAATGAACCGAGGGATAAAAAACGTTGAATGTGGCGACGACGACTATTTTCTAAAATTGGCAATGGTAGATTGGCTGCCAGTCTTTCTAGTCGTACTTGTTTTTGGGATTGTAGCAACCATACCAGCATTTTTAGAGTAATTAATTGTGCTGGCTTGAGATATCTTTCCAGGTATTTTTGATAAAATGATGGCAACATTATAGCTTCGGTCTTGTGTTCATAACGAGACCGTTCCTTTTTACCACAACTTACAGCGCTTTGCGCTGTTATGAGGTACAGTAGCAGCAACGAGCAAACCAATTTCTCAAATGTTGAGGATTGATTAAATGGAGAGCTACCTTGATGATTCTGTCAACCATCAAGGTGTTAGTGGGAGCGAATTTACGTAAAAAAGATTTAAGTTGTGACCACCAGAGTTCAATGGGATTAAAATCTGGAGAGTATGGGGATAAACAAATAACACTCGCACCTACAGCTTGAATCATAGGCTCAATAGATGCTAATTTATGGGCGGGTAAATTATCCATGACTACTACCGCTCCCGGCCATAACTGAGGACATAAAAACTTAGAAATAAATACAGCAAATGCTTGGCCATCCATTGAGTCATTCATTGTCATTAATGCCAGGACTTTATTAATACTAATTGCGCCAATAGCTGTCACTTTAGCAGCGCGATAAAATGGTTTTAGTTCGGTGGCTCTTGTGCCTGGATAGGAACGAGCATGAGTTCTCGCTAACCCAAGTAGAATGCCTGTTTCATCCAAAAATACGAGATTTTCTGGCTCAATATGTTTGATTGAGTCCCAATACTCAACTCTCAATTTTCGGACTCTTTCTGTCGCCGCTTGGCTGCTGTACCAAGTTTTTTTTTGCGATTTAACCCTAATTTTTGCAAATAGCGGCACATGGCCGACTGACTCACCCAATTTCCGGTTTTAGAAGCAAATAATTCACATAATTCTGCTAATGTTGCATCTGGATGTTCTGCTACTAATGCTTTGACTTCTGGTTCCGCATTGGTCAGGTGGCTAAATTGTGGTTTTCCCGTTTGTTTGGGCTGTAAATTTCCTTCTGTTCGTTGAAGATTCACCAACTTTTGGACTAAACTTGTACTGACAGCAAATTGGGTAGCTACTTTCCTGATTGACATCTTTTCTACCAAATGGGCTATCACTATTCTTTTGCGGAACTCAACCGAATACGCTTTCATTACCTTTGGCTACGAAGTGATATTTTATTGTATCTCATAACAGCGCAAAGCGCTGTAATACTTTTTTCTCTATATAGAGCCAGTTCTCAATAAGCCAGGGATTTTTCGGCAGGGGTTGAAAGCTCCAAAACCTCTGCACATGCTGCTTTGGGGGCGCTTGTCGCCCCCTGAAAAGTAAAAAACCAGATAAATGAGAAAAGCTGTCAACAAACATTCAAGAAAGCAAGAGAAAACGACGTTGAAGTAAAGGTAAACCAGCACGACCATACATTTGACGCTTAAGCATCTTGAGACGATTAACCTGTCCCTCAACCTGACCATTACTGGTAGAGAGTTCAGGGGGCGACCAAGCCGCTAGAGCGGCTGCTCTATAAGGTTTATGGCTCTCAAGCCTCGTTGATAAAATAACTTTTTATTTGCAATAAGACTCAGCATTTCTTCTACCCATAACTGGCAGGACTGGAAAGCAGCCAGCCAACTTTCTCCATATAAGCCTATCCAAAATTTACTATGTCGTCTTCTGGTTCTACCTGTTTCTGTCAAACGACAAACATATTCGTGTTGCCCTTGTAGTTGAGTTCTTTGACCATGCAACCATGCCGAAGTCATGGCTAAAGCTATTAAAAGAATTAATTTGATTAATCTGTCAGGTGATGTTTTAGAATCTTCAAGATTATAGCCTCCAGTTTTACAATCCTTAAACATCGCCTCTATGCCATAACGTTGCTTGTAGATCTGAGTAGCACTTTTCAGGTCGGAAAGATTAGTTAACAAATACCAAGGCTCTTTTTCCTGGTTACCTTTATACTTTCTCTTCCAATAAGCAGCCAAATTAAAGCGGTTAAAACCTTTTTTCTGAGTCAAACTAATATTTTGATAAAAAAGCCGAATACCTGGTTGAAGAGGAATACTGCTTAACGGTTGAGATATTTGTCTTTTTGATCGAAAAGTTGTGTCACATTTTTGACGGAGTATAAAGCTGACCTTGTTACGGTGTAACCATTGCGCCAATTCTATACTATGAAACTCCCGATCTCCAACGACAACTATTTGATATTTGTTTAACAACCGAATTACTGGACGTAATACTTGCTTTTGCTCTGCGAGGTTGCAAGCTCCTTTTTTATCTAACAATGTCCAAAATACTGGAAAAGCTCTTTTTTGATGAATGGCGCTGACCATCAAAACATTATTATATGACCATTGGGTTCTATCAATAGCGATAATTATTTGAGTTCCCACTTTAATGCGATGGTAAATAATCTCTCTAATTAAGGGAAACCAGAGTGCAAGTATATTTAATGAACCGAGAGATAGAAAACGTTGAAGGTGGCGACGGCGACTATTTTCCAATATGGGTAATGGCAGAGTAGCCGCCAGTCTTTCTATTCGTACTTGTTTTTGGGATTGTAACAACCACACCAGCATTTTTAAAGTAATTAATTGTGCTGGTTTCAGATATTTTTCCAGGTATTTTTGGTAAAATGATGGCAACATTTTTGATGTGGTCTTGTGAACATAGCGAGACCGTTCCTTTTTATCACAACTTGATACTTTTTTCTCTACCTAGAGCTTGTTGTCAATAAGTCGGGAATTTTCTGGCAGAGGTTAAAGCTTCAAACGCCTTCATTGTCTTGGTTCGGGGGCGCTTGTCGCCCCCTGAAGGTAGAGAGAGTCAAAGCAGCTTTAACAGCTTGATAGTCCTGGACAAGACCGTTTGCGAAGCGAACCAAAGGAGAGAAAGAGCAATCAGTGGCCTGTTGCAACCAGGCATCCAACAAATGATGCTGTCGCTGACGCACAAGAGCCGCAAAATCCTGAACCAACTCGATCGCTGGTGCAACATCCGGCTGTTGAGACAGCAATGAGAGCAGTTGTTTTTCATCAGCAGACAAAGAATCAGACAGACGAAAAACCAAAAAAGCAGCCTGTCGGGGAGTCAGAGGTGGCAGATGGCGATCGCGCAACGGTGGAACTGAGCGAATTGGAGCCAGACGACGCACAGGAACACCATTACTCAAATCGAGCCGTTGAAAAAAACGGCAAACAGTCATGTAGCTACCCTTGTAACCAAGTTGTTGAAGTTGAGTAAACAAAGCTATCCATTAATCGCAAATAACTTAACAAAGCTAGCAAAAAAACTTAACAATTTGAGCGGTGGAAAAGCGCAATTTCTGGTTAAAAGAGGGGAGTCAAAGAAGTGTTAGGCCAATGTTGGTTACAAAAGTTAAAGATTAGGTTCTCAGAGGCAGCAATTCTTATGTAGGGTAAAAAGGTGTAGAAGGACATACTGTACATACAAAAAATGAAAGCAAGAAAAGCAAATTAGTTGTGAAGAAAGAGGGAGAAAATAAAAGTAAACGAAGCCGATTAAGGGGTGATATAAAGAGGTTTAAGAAAAAAGCGATATGCCTGGGACAGGCTAACGCGATTGCTAAAAAAAATTAACAGACAGAATGCAGGAGGGCAAACAGAGAGAAAATAAAAGAAATGAAGTCAGGGGAAAAACAGAATGAGTTGGGCAGCCGCCGAATTAAAAACCGCCAAACTAGGAAACAAACGTCGCAACCAGCGGTTAATCAAAATAGTAGAAGACCTAGCCAGCAAACCATCATCAAGCATACCGCAAGCCTGTCGAAATGCCGCCGCAGTCCAAGCCGCCTACGACTTCTTCTCCAACCCAAGAATCAAAGCATCAGCCATCATAGCAGCCCACAGAGAAAGCACCATAGAAAGAGCATTAGAACACCCCTTAGTACTAGCCATACAAGACACCACAGAACTAGACTACAGCCATCATCGCCACAAACAAGGGTTAGGCCCAATAAGTAATTCAAAAGCCAACGGATTAAAACTACACTCAGTTCTCTGCGTCAGTGATGAAGGAGTACCATTAGGACTACTACCTCACGGGGTGACAACCCCGTCAAAACATTGATAAAATAAAGGACATAGCCCTTAGACCCCTCTGAAAAAATGGTAGTTTATTGCGCCTGATTCTCATTAATTCAGTAATAACATCTTGACAAAATTCCATGCCAATTACCCAACATTGACCATATAATCCTATCCAAAAACTACTATGACGACGTATCGATCGCCCGCGCTCAGTTAACCTACCCACATATTTCTGCACTCCCATTGTCTTGATTCTTTGACCTTGAATTACAGCACAAGTGTAGGCGATCGCTATTAATAATATTAAACTACTCAAACGCCGATTGTTAGCGTGACTTTTCTCTAAGTTATAACCCCCAGTCTTACAATCTTTAAACAAAGCTTCAATCCCACTCCGACATTTGAAGATATCGACCGATTGTTTTAAAGTGCCGACATTAGTCAAAAGATACCAACCTTCGTCCTCCTGTTTTCCTCTATATTTTCGTCGCCAATAACCAGCGATATCCAAAGTCCCAAAACCTTTTTGTTTGGTGAATTTTGTATCGGCTAAATAAAAGCTAGTTCCCGGCACTAAACCCATGTCAGATAAGCGAATGTAATCAGAGTTCTCCTCTTGGATATAGCGCCCTTGTTTCACTCTAAAAATAAACTTTACTTGTCTCTGACAGAGCCACGATGCGAGCTTGACACTACCAAATTCCCGATCGCCTAACACAATCACTTCATAATCTGATAGCAACTCTAACACAGGAGTGAGTAGAGCTTTTTGTTCGTCAATATTACTACATCCTCTTTTGTCCAGCAATTGCCAGTATAAGGGGATACTTCTGTTTTCCCAAATTAGGCTGACCATAAATACATTATGCGCTCGCCACTGCGTTCTATCGATCGCAAGTTTCTTCATGTTGAGATTTGTTAAATTTAGCTTGTAAAATTTCTTTAACAAGTGGAAACCACAGGCTTTCTATGTTCAGGGAGTCTAATTTCAGAAATCTTTGTAGGCTACGCCTGCGACTCTCAAATTAAATCGGATAAGGCCAAAAAGAAGCCAATAATTCAATACTAACTTGTTTATGGCTCTGCAACAGATATACCAGAGCCTTGAGCGTATGGTATTCTGCCGATTTGAGTTGTTTTTCTAGATGGTTTTGGTAAAATTGAGGAAACATAATTATGTAGATGGGGACACTTAAACAATGGAAACCCCATCTTTTTTTAGCTCAAGTTGGCCAAATCCGCCACCGGTGGGGCTTTTGACGGGGTTGTCACCCCGTCAGGACTACTACATCAACAAATGTGGGCAAGAGAAAAGAAAACCAACACCACCAAAAAACCCGAAACCACCAAACCAACCGAACCCAAAGAAAGTAAACGGTGGACAGAAAGCCTAGAAATCACCCAAAACGCCATCCCCTCCCAAGTAAGAGTAGTCACAGTAGGCGACCGAGAAGCAGACATATACGAACTATTCGCCCAACCCAGAAGAATCGGTTCAGAATACTTAATCAGAGCCTACCAAAAAAGGTCAGTCAAAACAGCAACCACCCAAACCGAAGTAGAAAAACTCCCACAAGCCATCATCAAAACCAAACCAATCGGACAACTAACCATCTCATTAAAACGCACAACCAAACGGCAACCTCGCCCAGCCAAATTAACCATAAGAATCGCCACTTATTTACTACAACCCCCAGAAAGGCATCCCCAACAAAGCAACCTAAAACCAATCAAAATTCAAGTTATACTAGCCCAAGAAGAAACGCCCCCACCCAAGGAAAAACCAATCAAATGGTTATTAGTAACTACCCTACCAGTAACCGACTACCAACAAGCCTGCTTATGTTTAAAATGGTATTCATACCGTTGGCTAATCGAGCGATACCATTACACCCTAAAAAGCGGCTGTAACATCGAAAACCTGCAACTAGAAACAGCCAAAAGAATTGAAAGAGCCTTAGCCACATACGCGATCGTAGCATGGCGGCTATTATGGCTGACATATCAAGCTAGAAACAACCCAGAAACACCAGCCACACAAGCATTTCAAAGCCACGAATGGCAAGCATTGTATCCCACATTCCGCACCCTCAACTGTCCCAATCGGAAATTACGGAGAGCAAAAAGCAAAGCTTGAATAAAAAGAGACATCCTTACTCAAAAAAGACATCTGATCCGTGATGAATCCTAAAAAATGGGGTAAAAACCTATTCTCAATAAGGAGCAATAAGCATGAGAGGCAGATAAATTGGTGTTAGATAAATAAATCAAGATATGAAATCCATGAACCATAAATCAAATTAATAAATTGAAGTGAGAAAGCGAGATTTTTGACATAGTAACAGAGCGCTATTAATCAAAGCGAATAGCGCTGGATTATGGGGATAATAAAGCAATAGAGAGCCTAATTAAATTAAGTGACTAATTTATAGTAAGGGAGACAATCTTCTGGTAATAGATTCAGAATAAAATCTCGCGATTGATTCCAATTAGAAACCTGTGTTTCTTGATTAAATAGCACTAAATGAATAGACTGGAAGCATTGAAATATCCACCTTAAAGTGGGACGGTCAGTAGCTTTACCCAACTGATTTTTAATCGTTGATTTAGACTCTTGTAAAGCGGTTCGGATTTGTCTTTGAGCCAGTGTATAAACCAGCAAGCATAAACCCATAATCATGGCTAATGATTCAATTCTCTCCGGGCTTTTGAGAAAGATACTATCTGCAAAAAATAAGGGGTCTTTCAGAAAACCAAATCCCCTCTCACATGATTGCTGAGCTTTATACTCACTCAGCATTGTTTCATTACTAAGCACACTTGAATCTAAAACATTTGTCGCAATAATGAAACGCCCTGCGCTCAGAATCTCCGGGTTAATTTTACTTTCACTTTTGGATAATGTAGCTGAGATTTGGTAAGATTTTATTGGCGGCTTATCTGGTTTATTTGCTGTGATTTCAGTAACTTTACTGTCCTCAATCTGGTGATATTTAAACGTCTTTGATAGTTTGGCTAATGCCTTGACTGCATCAGCTTCACAAGCAAATTTTTCGGTCGCTAACTGTTTCAATTCATTTAGGACTTTTGATTCTGCCTTCCCAATTTTTTGGAAGAGCTTACGCAGGTCTGATTCTTTTCTAGATTCGCTCTCTACGACCAACCATCTTTGCTCTATTCCGGCATAAGTTACTGTTTTTTCGACAAATCTGTATCCTTCTAAGTTACTAGCTATCAATTCTGATTCTGGTAATGTTGATATTAATGATTGGGCTGTTTTTATACTTAAAGGTACTCGACACAACCAGCGCAAATCTAACATCAATTTAAGATTTGATTCGGTATATAAAGCGCAGTCTGCTACGATGAGACTATCAACTTCTATTTGGTTTCGGTAATCTACTGCTATTTGTCCAAAACATGATGAGTCGGCTTGGTTTCCCGATGCTAATTTTAAGAAGATTGGTATATCTCCATCTCCCGAACATATTAGTTCGATGATAAATTGTTTTAAATCTGGTCTGTGGTCGCGGGAATAACCGTAGGTGAGCCTAATTTCTTTGGGGGATTTTACTCCTAATTCTTCTGACTCTTGGGTATTGACTGCTTGTTGACGAGCGAATACTACTTCTGGTAAGCTGGTATTGTATTCTCCATGTACGTGCATTGATGATGAATCTAAATGTGATGATAATAAAGATACGTTAAACTTTTTGATGGCATTTAAAGCGATGTTTAAAAATATTCCATCTAGCCCTTTGATAAATAGTTTATCCATCACTCTCCCCAATTTATCATCGTTGAGATATTCTGGTTTGACTCCGGCTCCTATTAAATGTTCACAGGCGATTGTTTCAAAGAATTGCGGAAACATATATAAAGGTCTAGATACAAATCCTAACCCGTTTAAAATCATGGCTTTGACTGTATGACCTGGACTGACTTTTTCTGCTTTCTCTTCACCGATTAATTCATTGATTGTTTCTACTAATCCAATGGCGTCTATGATTCCTGCTACTATTCCTAAATGGTCTATGTTTTGAATCTCTATCTCTTTATTTATTAACATCTCCACATTCTCCACAACTGCTGTGGCTATTTTCCCATTTTTATCGTTGTGATAAATTAATTTTTTTAACTCTTTTGTTGCCTATGATAGTTTTCCTTATTTTGCCCTCCTTACGATCGAATTTACCTTTCTACTTTCTCTGCTTAATGCCACTAATTATCATTTAGCTTCTTTACTCCGCTTCTGCTTTAGTTCATCTGTACTATTCAATCGCCTTTTTGTTGATGTGTGACAGTTGAGGGTGCGGAATGTGGGTTGTATTGCATAACCCACCAAACATCAAAGCCACCATCAGAACCACCCACCCTGCAAGAATGCGTACTGTGGATCGCAAAACTAGGAGGATTTTTAGGTCGTAAAACAGACGGAGAACCAGGCGTAAAAACAATTTGGCTCGGAATGCGATCGCTACACGACATCGCACAGTTTTGGTTAATAGCTTATACAGAAAACCCTTAAAAAGTCAAGAGACTTAATGTAAATATTGATGCGATAAAAGTATGGGTAGCCAGCCAAGAATTATTGTGTACAGGCAGCGATAAATTAACAAGCTGCCAGTCAAAGTCAAAACAAACAACTTAGCGAGCGATGTACATAAAATTATCATTTTGTGTACAGAAGATTTGTCTACCCAGAATGAGACGCAAAAGCGATAATCTGCTCGTGACTCGCTAAGCGATCGCTCGATGGTACAAGAGTGCGATCGCATAAAAATCGAAAAATTTACTCCCAAAAGAAATTAATCAAATAGAAGTCCTTAGTGTCTGGGACAAAGCTAATCCATACTGAATGCTCTAAGCAGTTGTAAGCAAGGCATAAATTCCAACTTCTTGGACGATCCAATTTAAATGTGGAAAAACTTACCAGGAGATCACCTGCTCAATTTTGATCCCAGCACGACCCTTACCAGTATTGTGGCGTTCAGTCAGACCATGATGAGAATTATGACGATTAACCAACAGTTCATTCTCAGCTAAAAAGCGTTTAACAGCATCACGATTACAACCAGATAAACGTTGCAAAGAAGATTGATTAATCGCCCATTTTTGATGTTTATTAGTAGCAGAATAATCATTAAAATGAATCATGGCAATCAAACAACGCCGCAACTTTTCAGAAGCAGCACCTCGCGTGCGAAAAAGTTTCAACTCATCACTGGTCAAAGAAGACCAGTCGCCATTAAAATCAAAGTCAGAAGCAGATTTGTTTGGAGGATCAACAGACTCATTGTTAGCAGATAGGTAAATAGGATAGGTCGAGTAGTAACGTTTAGAAATTACTTCTAGCCAGCAATACTTATCTTCTCTATAACTACTCCACCAAGAGAAAGTATCATCAGTTGTTACAGGAATAGAAGGCACCAGAAAATCTGCAAAAATCTCCGAAATATCTTGGGTTTCTTCAGGCCAGTAATTAGCATCCCACTCATCACCAAGTTCAAAATCTGGGGGAAGTAAGTATTCAAGACCTAAGCCAGACCAATAGATTTCAGGATGAACAGAAAAATCAAAAGATTGGGTCGGATTCGGATATAAATCATCATATAAATCTTGCCACATACAGCCACGTCAAGCTCGACCATATTTAGCTAGTAAGCTGGTAAAATAATTATCAGTTTCGTTAGTTAAATCAATTTGGTTCTGATAGCACTCATCAAGAAAATCCAGTTCATCAATTAAGTTTATAAGTTGGGCTTGTCTGAGGTTGTCTCGGTAATCTCGAACAAATTTGTGAGCGCCTCTTTCAGCTAAGTATTGATAAAATTGTTCATATTCAATAGCCGCAAAACGGTCTAAATAAAAAGCACCGAATTGATATCCCGAGATTTCAAAAATTAAAGGAAGTTGCGCTGCGGGGCTAAGAACATTTACTTCATAAGTGGATTCACCTTGATTGTTGTCGAATAACAAGGTAGATGTCCTCGTTAACAGGCTAAATGTCCGGGGGAGGAAAGACCTGAAACGAAGGGACAGCAATTGTTTGAGGCCGGAGAGCGCTCTCCAA
>NZ_JACJPW010000028.1 GCF_014696265.1 Aerosakkonema funiforme FACHB-1375
AAGCGAATCAAGCACAAAACGCTTGGTTAAGTGCGGAACCGCTCTTGTATGCGGCTTGGAGACAGGCGACCACGAAAATTAACTTGCGATTAGGAGGACAAGTTCCTCCTTCCTTTGGAAAATTCCCAGAGTCAGAGCGAGTCGCAGCGAAAGTTCAAAATACTAACACTAAGAACTTGGATGTTGTACCAATTTGGGAGAGCCAAGTGGAGGTTTCATCGCATTTTGAACCCCCGTCCCTTTAGGGCTGGGGTGGCTTCAGATCGATAGTGTAAGGCTGATGCTCTCATATTATCTGTGGATATCGGGGGTTAAATTTTTACCGCAGATGAAGACAGATGAACGCAGATTAACGCTGATAAGAACTCCGAGCGGAAGGGATTTTTTTATGTAACCGCTGCTATGGGATATGATATGATTTGGTTGTCTTGAGAAAGTTGCCATATGACGCGATCGCTACTTTAGGTTTGCAAGCCAATTTCTACAAAATTTACAGGGAATTAATATCAAGAGCGAGGAAATTTTCTTCTCTGGCAACGGAAAGATAAAGCCTAACTAATGACTGAAAACCTATGACTGATGAAGAATGACCCAAGTCTCTCTCGATATCCTCATAGATAAAGCGCGTTCTGGCTATCTGGTAAGCTTTCCTACAGATACGGTACCAGCACTGGCGGTGCGTCCTGATAGGTCGGATTTAATTTTTGAAGCAAAGCGACGGGGGCAAGATAAACCGCTGATTTTGATGGGGGCGTCGTCTGATGACCTATGGCCTTTTTGTAGGGGAAGTGCCCAAGAATTGCAGCTTTGGCAGAAAATAGCCGATCGCTATTGGCCGGGTGCGTTAACTTTGGTATTACCGGCATCGGGGAAAGTGCCCCCAGCAGTAAACCCGGCTGACCCCTCTACGATCGGGTTAAGAGTGCCTAACAGTGCGATCGCTCGGCAGATTCTGGCCCAGACTGGCCCACTGGCAACTACTAGCGCGAATTTATCCGGTCAGCCAGCTTTGCAAACTATGTCAGAAATAGAGGCCCAGTTTCCGGAAGTATTAACTCTTGCTGCCACTGAATTGGAATTGACAAATGCAGGTGGGGGTGTTCCTTCTACCGTTGCCAAATGGACTGGCAATAGTTGGGAAATATTACGACAAGGAGCCGTAAAGTTAGAAGTTTGATAGGCTGAATTGATGGGGATAGTTTCCCATTTTTAAGTTTTAATTTTTAATTTTGATGGACTCTGACTCGGAAATATTTGCTCTCAAAGAACAATTGCAGAAAACTGAGCTAGCCTACCATATGGCAGCGGAAATGAGCCAGTTTAAAGCTGGGTTTTTAGCTCGGATTTCTCACGAATTGCGATCGCCGCTCAACAGCCTGATCGGTCTGCATCAGATAATTTTGTCCGATTTGTGCGAAGATGAGGCGGAAGAGCGAGAATTTGTGGCGCAAGCCCACGGTTCTGCCCTGAAGATGGTAGCGCTTCTCGATGAAATTCTTAACGTTGCCAGAACAGAGTACGGCACAAATAAGCTGGAGATACAACCTTTGCAACTAGCTCAGGTTTTAGCGCAAGTTTATGATTTGACCCATCTCCTGGCGGCAAATCGCAATATTCGTCTTCAGGTAACACCTACTGACCCAGAAATTTACGTTTTGGCAGACCCTCGCTGGTTGCGCCAGGTGCTGCTCAATCTGGTAGACACGCCGCTGAAATTAATGCAGGAAGGCAGTGTGGCGGTTTCCGCTCATCCCGATTTGGCGTCCGGGTATGTTCGCATTGTGATTGAAGATGAGCGTCCGGCGAGTGCTTGGAGCGATCCGATCGACTTGTTCGAGTCTCCTGCCCAAACCGATAAGTCAACCGATAAGTCAGATGATGAAAATTTTACGCTCTCACCCGGACTTTCTTTACTGATTAGCCAAACTCTTTTGGATTTAATGAAGGGACGCTTGGAAGTTTTGGCAGTCCCCTCACCAAGCGAGCAGTCTCATCTGACTCGCTTGCAATGTTCTATCCCCTTGGTGACTCCCCAGACACCATAGCTGGCGTGGCAAGGGAACTGGTAGCTTGATGTTTGTTGTATAGCAGCATTGTGGTACTGGGGTTGGGAAACTGAAAGCCCAGCCGCAAGTAAAAGCCTTGTTGATACGTAGTCATCAGATATACCCGTTCTACCCGCACAATCCGGGGGTGATTGAGAAGGGTTTCGATCATTTTACGTCCCAAACCTAGACCCCGGTAGTCTGGGTGAACTACCACATCCCAAATTGTGGCTCGGTAAACGCAATCTGAATTAGCCCTGCAAAACCCAATTAAGCGATTTTCATCCCAAACGCTGATGACGGGATCGCTGTTGGCGATCGCAACTGCTAAATCTTCTATTTTCCGGTTTTGCGCCCAAAAAGCTGCTAATTTAAACAACTCCTGGAGTTGGTTGAGGTCTACCTGCGATTGCAAATCGCAGAACCGAATCTCACTAGAATTCATCTTTGTCGATAACCTAGAGTCTCTTACCGGGTCATTTTACTAATCAGTTTGCCGTCGATTGGTGTTCGATCGCACTGAAATTTTGCCATTACGGGCTCTTTGGAGAAAACTTAACAGCGATGCAAGGGGTTAGGGGTTAGGGGAAGAGGGAAAGGGAAGAAATTCCTAACCGAAGTCTCATAAGTCGCTATAGTAGTGGGGCTCTCTCTCCTAGTAACAGTATCTATAGGTGGAATTTCAGATTGCAAATTTTAGATTGCAGATTTAAAGACAGAATTTGCAATCTGAAATCCTCAATTTGTCATTGACTACAACCAACGGGCGGCGTCTTTGGCGTGGTAGGTCAAAATCAAGTCAGCACCCGATCTCTTGAAGCCGGTCAATGTTTCCATAACTACCCGTTCTTCGTCGATCCAGCCGTTGAGGGCAGCTGCCTTAATCATGGAGTACTCGCCAGATACGTTATATGCAGCTACAGGCAAGTTGGTAGCTTCTTTGACACGCCAAATGATGTCCATGTAGGCAAGGGCAGGTTTTACCATGAGCATATCGGCTCCTTCGGCGATGTCGAGTGCGATTTCTTTGAGGGCTTCGCGAGAATTGCCTGGGTCCATTTGGTAGGTTCTGCGATCGCCAAACTGCGGTGTTGACTCGGCGGCATCCCGGAATGGCCCGTAGTAAGCCGAAGCATACTTAGCTGCGTAGGAAAGTATCGGTGTATCTTCATACCCAGCTTCATCCAGGCCAGTCCGAATTGCTTGCACGAAACCGTCCATCATTCCGGAAGGCGCGATGATATCCGCACCGGCTTTAGCTTGGGAAACTGCTGTTTTCTTGAGCAATTCCAGCGTTGGGTCATTCAATACCCGGCCCATCAAGTCACCTGTTTGCAGATAGCCGCAGTGACCGTGGCTGGTGTACTCGCACAGACAGGTATCAGCTATAACAACCAAATCCGGTACGGCTTCTTTGACAGCAGTCGCTGCTTTCTGTACAATTCCGCAATCGTGCCAAGCCCCGGTCGCATCTGCATCCTTATCTTCAGGGATACCAAATAGTATGATGGCAGGGATTCCCAGGTCGTAGACTTCTTTTGCTTCTTCGACAATTTTGTCTACCGAAAGTTGGTAGACTCCGGGCATGGATTTCACTTCTTTGGCAATTGCTTGACCGGGTACGGCAAATAGGGGGTATATTAAATCACTTTTGGTAAGTGTAGTTTCTCGCACCATGCGACGAAGCTGAGGAGAGGTGCGAAGGCGGCGAGGGCGATTAATGGGGAACATGGTGTTTGATAAAGCTGAGTTGCAGAATAAATTTAGGGGCAATTTGCAAATTGCCCCTAAGCAGGAATTTTATCGAAATTGTGGATCGTGCCGACTGAAAATATTGCAAACTTGCATGAAGTCAGCAGCGTAGATCCCCGACTTCTCTGAGAAGTCGGGGATCTGGCTAACTTATTAAACTGCGGCTGCTACAGGTTCGGGAGCGGTAGCTTCCGATGCTGCGGCTGGATAAACGCTGACTTTCTTGCGAGTTTTACCTTTTCTCTCAAAGGTGACGATGCCATCGATGAGGGCAAACAGGGTATCGTCGTTGCCGCGTCCGACGTTATTGCCGGGGTGAAATTTGGTGCCGCGCTGACGGACTAGAATATTACCCGCTCTGACAACTTGACCGCCAAAGCGTTTGACGCCGAGACGCTGGGCATTTGAGTCGCGCCCGTTGCGCGTACTGCCTGTTCCTTTCTTATGAGCCATGATTTCCTCTGTTTGTTTCTACTACTATCTATTCTGCTGCGTTCTCAGTACTTTCTTCTGGAGCAGGGGTTTCAGTAGCTGGTGCGGCTTCGGCGGATGCGATCGCGCTACCGTTCAAGTTGATCGAGTCTATCATCAGGCGAGTAATTTCCTGGCGATGTCCCCGTTTTTTACGGGTTTTCTTTTTGGGCTTCATCTTATAGACGAGTACTTTGCGCCCGCGAAAATGCCGCACGACCGTGCCTTCTACGGTAGCGCCTTCAACTAGGGGCTGACCGATCGTTACTTCGCCGTTGTTGTGAACGAGAAAAACTTTGTTGATGCTGACTTTTGAGTCCGGTTCGACGTGCAGCAATTCGATATCGTAGAAGCGACCCGGTTCTACCCGCAGTTGTTTGCCGCCAGTTTCAATAATTGCGTAAGCCATGAGATTGTTTGATAAGGTTGCCGTACAGGTAGCTACTCGGTCATCGATCGTCGGTCATCGGTAAACCACAAATGACTGATGAATAATGACAATCCATTCGCTTTTGGAATGTGTTGACCTGATCCGAGCAGGATTAGACACACAATCTCCTATTATCATTTAATAAATAGAGTAATGTCAAGCGATCGTTCAAAAGTCAAGAGAAAGGGGTTAGGGGTTAGGGGTTAGGGGCTAGGGGAAGAAGGTTGAAGGGTAAAGGTAAAGATTTATTTTTCCGCTCCCCCGCTCCCCCTAGCCCCTAACTCGGCGATCGCCTGCACCAATTCCTCCGGTTCCACGGGTTTGGAGATGTGTCGCCCAAAACCAGCTTCTAGAGCTTGTTGCCGATTCAATTCTCCCGCATAGGCAGTCAGGGCGATCGCCGGAATTTCACCACCCCTATCTGGTGGTAGAGTTCTAACTTGACCATCTTCCTGACGAAAATACTCAAATACATACGGTAGAAACTCGCGACTGATACCTTTACCGGTATCGCTGACAGTAATTTCAGCATAGTTTCCATCTGGCTGGAAACAAACTTCAATTCTTCCACCTGCTGGGGTGAACTTAACTGCGTTGGAGAGTAAATTCCAAACAACTTGTTGAAGGCGCGTAGCATCGCCAGACACTTGTCCTGCGTTTGCAGAAAGGAAAGTTTGAATTTGAATGCCTTTCGCTTCTGCTGCTAGTTGAACTGTTTCCAAGGCAGCTGCGATCGTGGTTATCAAATTCACCGCAGCGACATTCAAAACTAACTTACCGCGCAAAATCCGGGAGACATCCAACAAATCCTCAATCAGTTGGGTTTGCAATTTGGCATTGCGTTCGATCGTCTCCAAAGCACGGGCGGTTGTCTCGTCGTCAAACTTGCGTTTTTGCAACAACCTTGCCCAACCTAAAATCGGGTTAAGGGGCGATCGCAATTCGTGAGATAATACTGCCAAAAATTCATCCTTGATGCGGTTGGCTGCTTCGGCTTCTTCCCGCGCAGCTCGTTCCCGCGCTAACAGTTGGTCTCGTTCCTTTTCTGCTTGTTTGCGTTTGCTGATATCGCGACAAATTGCTTGTACGGTGGGCAAATTGTTTAATGTAAATAAGGTGGCGCTGACTTCTACGGGAATAGTTTGACCGTCTTTTGTAATGTGTAGAGATTCGACAACTATATGTTTTTGGCGCAACAAGTCTCGAACGCTTACCTTGGGATCGATCGCATCTGAACTGATGATATCGGCAACTGACATTGCCAGCAGTTCTGCTCGGCTATTTTCCATGCTTTCGCTACTGCTCCCATTTCCAGGTGTCTCTGAGGAAGAGCGACCCAGTTCGTCGAGGCTTTCGCATCTGCCGATAGCGTTGCATCTGATGAGATTGAGCCGATCTGTGCGATCGCAATTAGCATAGCTATTAAAAGCTTATCCTGTCTAGCTTTCAGTCAAATCTACGGCTAGTGCGATCGCACCCGGTATTTTGTGCAAGTTCTTTTCTGTCTGCGTTACCATCAACTAAATAGCGCTCCCATGTCTTTGCAGGTTAAATACCGTTAATGATGAACTTATTGTCCTTACGAATCCTCGTCAACGATCGGCCAGTTGCGATCTCTCTTAATAATTATTTCTTTTTTTAGTATTTACAACTCCAAAAACACTTGATACTATTTAGATGTTAGATAATTGAGTACTGATGGCCATTATAATTAAAATGGCAAATTTAGAAATAAATTTCTTGCTTAACGAGAAGTTAATATGGAGATATTGACTGGCCACTCTAGGCAATATTTTTGGATTAACTCCGCCACAATCGCATCGAGTTAAAATTTTTGAGTCCTTGATAATTACCGTTGAAATTGAAGGCTTGAAACTGCTTTTTTACGTCAGCAATAAAAACAAAATTGAAAAATAATGCCAGAAGCAAAAATTTCAGATTTGACTAGAAAGCGAAAAGCGCTCAAAATTAAAGAATTCAACCCAGTAGGGGACAGAGATCTCTGTTGCGAAAATATTTGTTGATGCGGTAAGATAGTGAGCAGATCCTTAAAGAGTCGAACCGATCGTGACTTCCTCGCCGATACTGCCGACAAATTCGCGAACTAATGCCAGTCGAACAATTACTACTTCCACTCAAGGTTCGACTTTGGCGGATATCCTCGAACGAGTTTTGGATAAAGGAATTGTGATTGCGGGTGATATTTCTGTTTCGATCGCCTCAACCGAACTCTTGCATATCCGAATTCGCTTGTTAATTTCTTCTGTTGATAAAGCGCGAGAGATGGGGGTAAACTGGTGGGAAAACGACCCTTATCTGAGCGGTAAAACCCAAACTTTAATCGATGAAAATCAAAAACTTCAGGAACGGTTGCAAAGTTTAGAAGCAGAAATGCGATCGCTCAAAGCTTTAGCTACGAGCCAACTAGACTTAAGTGCAGCAGAGCAGCCAAAAGATCGATCGAGAAATCCTCCTATTAGCGAAGATGAAAATCATCCAGAAATAGATTAAACGCGCACAAAAGAATCAATTTCAGTCAGTGAAAAAATATGTGAAAAAGTCTCATCATGTCATTAGTTGGAACATCTTCTGAAAACTCTCACGAAACAGTTCCCACCACTCACAAACTCAATACTAAAGCTGGTTTGGCTTCTTTACTGCTAACGGTGCTAGAATTAGTTCGCCAGCTAATGGAAGCGCAAGTAATTCGGCGTATGGAAGAACAAGCGCTCAGCGAATCAGACTTAGACCGAGCGGCAGAAAGTTTGCAAAAGCTGGAAGAAGAAGTGCGCCGTATGTGCGAAATTTTTGAAATCGATCCAGCGGATTTGAATGTAAATTTGGGAGAATTCGGCACTCTTTTACCGCCGCCAGGAACTTACTATCCTGGGGAAGCAACTCACAATCCTTCTATATTGGAGCTATTAGACAGAATTTTAGATATTGGAGTTGTGGTGCATGGCGATATCGATTTAGGGGTAGCTAACCTGAATTTAATTCACGCTAAGGTGCGGTTGGTCGTCACATCAAAGCCGATTTAAATGTTGTTTAGTTTGGGTGATTTTTTATGAGTAAAGGTTTTTACTTATATGGGATTTTAACAGAACCACTTCCGGAAAGTATAAAGCTAGAAGGAATGGACAAACTACAAGTTTACAGCCATAAGATTGACATTTTTAATTTTTTGTACTCGGAAGCAAAACAAGAAAAATATCTCACTTCTCGACGCAATCTATTGTGCCATGAAAAAGTCTTAGAAGATGCCATGAAGGAGGGATTCCGCACGCTTATCCCCCTTCGCTTTGGATTGGCGATCAAAACTTGGGAAACGGTAAGCGAACAATTGACTATTCCGTACAAGGAAAAACTGCTAGAGTTATTCGATAAATTGGACGGACGTCGCGAGGTTAGCGTCAAGGTACTTTGGAATAATAATTCAGAGATACAAGCGTTACTGGCATCAAATCCTACCTTGAAAGAAAAGCGCGATGCGATGGAAGGTAGAGCGATGAGTATGGATGGAGTAATCGAAATCGGTCAGATGATTGAAAGCGGTCTGCAAGCTCGCAAGGAAGAAGTAATCGATCTTTTTCGAGATGAATTGAATGCTTTAGCAGAAGAAGTGATAGAAAGCGATACAATGACAGAAGAAATGATTTATAATGCGGCTTATTTGATTCCTTGGGATAGTGAATCTCAGTTTGGCGAAAAAGTAGAAGCGATCGATCTCAAATTTGGCGATCGTCTGCGAATTCGCTACAACAATTTTACTGCGCCTTATACATTCGCGCAGCTTTCGTAAGGGGAACCAATCTTATGTTGCTGAAACTATTAACTTTTCCCGTTACTGGCCCACTAAGCGGCGTTGTGTGGATAGGAGAACAACTTTTAGAGCGTGCTAGTGCTGAAGTGGATGATAAAGAGAATTTGCACAAACAGTTATTAGCTTTGCAATTGGCGTTTGATATTGGCGATATCTCAGAAGAGGATTTTGAAATTCAGGAAGAGGAACTTTTGTTAAAAATACAAGCAATGGAAGAAGAAGCAGAAGAATCTGAATGAACCGATTGCAAATTTCTGATTTGAGATTTCAGATTTTATTTTGCCAGTGTAGCTGTAGGGGTAATGGATGAATTACTCCTACAGCAGTATGCCAAGCAATACCAGTAGTAAATCCTCTGATTAAAATTCCAGGATAAAAGTTTGGAAACTACTTGACTTAGACTCTTTATTATCAGCAGGTACATTTTGAGCAGAACTTGTTTTTTGTTTACGCACCCTCTGCACTTTTACTTGCGGTGGCCCTTGGGTGAAAGTAGGAGGTGATTTACGTAACTTCTTAATTGTTTCTTCCGTATCTTCTATTTGCTTATCGAGAGTTCCTAGTTGTTCTTTCAAGAGGTTAAGGCGCTGTTCCATAAACTGCATCTCCTGTAAGATGCGCTGCCGTTTCGTTACCATCTTATAGAGTTCGAGTTGCTCAGACGCCTCAGTTTTCTCGCGAGGTATAGTGCTGATTTTAGGCCGAATTGTGCGTAGCGGACTTTTGTTTTGCATAAAAGCTTTCTGAATAATTCAAAATATTATAGCTTTTTCTCGCGGTTCGCCTATGTATTTTCGTAAAGAAACCGGGGTTCTTCAAAAAACTCACGAGCATTTGCAACCGCAGTTGCGATCGACTCCAAAATATGACGCTGTTGCGATTTAAGCGTAGTAACTACAGTCAGCATTCGCGTCACAAAAGTACTGCCTGCTAAATCTTTACCACAAAAGCTCGCCTGGTGGTGTGCGGTAGGCGCACCCCCTGAACGGTTACATTTTGGATTTTGGATGAGAGGATTTTGGATTGGCTCGGCCTTGAAAATTGTAGAGACGTTTCATGAAACGTCTCTACAATCGATCGACATAAAGGCTGTCCTTGAAACCGATTTGCTAAAACAAGTTTAGAATTAAGCGGGACGCTGTTGCATTAAAACTTGGTGAGCGTAGTGGAAATCCTCAGTTGTAATGCGAATTGCTGCCGGTTCGCTCATTCCTTGACTGCGATAGCGACGGATTGCTTCGACAGCAGCTCGATCGCCCAACAATGCTAAATCCGCCCCATTCCAACCCTCAGTTACTGCTGCCCAGTGGACCAAATTCACATCTTGCAAAGGACGGTCTTGATTGTGAACTTGTAGAATTGCGAAGCGGTTTTCTAGATCGGGTAAATCTACTTTTAACTGTAAATCTAACCGACCTGCTCTCAGCATCGCTGGGTCTAGTGCATCGGGACGATTGGTAGCAGCAATCACCAAGATGTTAGCACCTGTTGGCAAACCATCCAATTCTGTGAGCAATTGTCCCACAACGCGATCGCTCACGCCAGAATCGCCACTGTAACGACCGCGCACTGGCGCTAAAGTGTCAATTTCATCGATAAATACGACACAGGGAGATGCTTGTCGCGCTTTGGCGAACAATTCCCGCACTGCTTGTTCCGAAGCACCCACCCACTTGCTGAGCAATTCCGGGCCGTTAACGCAGATAAAATTAGCTCTAGCTTGGGAAGCGACTGCTTTAGCTAACATGGTTTTGCCGGTTCCGGGTGGTCCCCAGAGTAAAATCCCTTTGGGTGCTTTTGCTTTTGTTCTTAAGTAAAGTTCGGGATGAAGGAGTGCGCCTTCGACGGATTCCCGCAAAGTTTGCTTAATATTTTCCAATCCGCCGATTTCTTCCCAAAAAACATTGGGGGATTCTACTTCCACAGAACGCAAAACGGCTGGTTTAACTTCTTTAAGCGCTTGTAAAAAATCCGCCTGAGTAACGGTCATGGTATCGAGAATTTGCGCTTCGATCGAAGGTACTTGACGACGCAAAGCGCTGTAAGCGGCTTTTTGACAAACGGCTTTTAAATCTGCACCGACAAATCCGACTGCGAGGTCTGCGATCGCTTCTAAGTCTACCGTCAAATCCAAAGGCATGACGCGAGTTAATATTTGCAATATTTCCCTACGTCCCTGACGGTCGGGAACGCGGAAAAGCACTTCGCGATCGAATCTTCCCGGACGACGCAAAGCGGGGTCGAGATGATCCGGACGATTCGTTGCAGCTAATACGATAACGCCTTTAGTTTGAGCAAATCCATCCATCAAGCTGAGGAGTTGCGCCACTACCCGTTTTTCCACTTCTCCTTCTACTCTGCTGCGGTCTGGGGCGAGGCTGTCGATTTCATCTATAAATATGATACAAGGGGCACTTTTAGCTGCTTTTTCAAAGATTCCCCGCAATTTTTGTTCTGCTTCGCCGTAGTATTTGCCAATTACTTCCGGCCCTGCTATTGCAATGTAATTCACTCCCAATTCTTCCGCAAGAGCGCGGGCGGTGAGAGTTTTGCCAGTACCGGGAGGGCCTACTAATAAAACGCCTCGCGTCGGTTCCAGTCCGATTTTATCGAGTAAATCGGGACGTTTTAAAGGGATGGCGATCAGTTCTTTCAGTTCTTTGAGAATTTCACCCAATCCGCCAACATCTCTGAGGGAAGGACTTGATGATGTCTGCTGCGGTTTGACAGGATTTGGCGAGCTAGAATTGGAGTCGCCATAACTGGGCGGCTGGGTCGTGCGGAAAGGAGTTGGGCCGACATTGACATTGCCAGCGCGAGGAATACCTCCAGCACGAGGAATACTGCTGAGAGTGCGAGTGCGAAACTGCATATCTGCCTTGATTTCTCCGGCTTCAATTTTTTCTTCCAAGGCTTTTGCAAGTTCTAGTAACTGCTCAAAACCTTTGAATAGATCGCTCATGTCTGTTTCTCCCTCTTTTGTGCAGTCAAGTTTTCCGCACCAATCTGTTCTAAGTATAGTGCGGACTTGCCAACAGCGCTGACGCACTGCTGGGTTATCACAATTCGATAAATTTACTGCATTATTTAGGGAGTATGAATTAACAGTAAAAATTTATTCTTAATCATTCCTTCCCCCGCAGACTGATTTAATAGCACTAATGCTTTTATCTCAAAAGGTGTAAATCTTTAAGCGAAGAATATAAAGATTTTTGTCCGATAAAAAGATTATCTCAATTAGGCTTTTAAGAATTAGGCGCTAAGGGAAAGAAAACGGAAAAAGGCCGATAGTACTCATGCTGAGCGGCTTTCAAAGGTCTCATTTTTGGACGGACGCGCCAGGGTTTGAGTGATGTCAGTTGGCCTACAGTGACCCATACAGCGCCTCAGAAACCGGGTTTTTGTCTACCTCAGCAATCTCATGTCTATTGTTAATTTTTGTATAGTTTTAGGATTTAATTAACTTAATTTTGGCATTAAGAAATTGTATGGCTATCAATTATCAGCGGGACATTTTGGTGAAGAAAGGGAACAGGGAACAAATTTGTCCCGCTGAATGGTTGGTAGTCTGCAAAGCCTTGGACTGTCAAAGCATTTGAATATGAACATTGGATTCAAGTATAAATATTTACCGAAATGCTCATAGTTTTGTCAGGTTAGGGCCAACATTTTTACTCTGGCTATGAAATAATAACGGGACAAAAAAGCGAAATTTAAGAGTCACTAGGGGCGGGTAAAGTCATTATTCATTGTTAGGAAACTCTAAATTATTTTCCAAACCCGCGCTAAGGCAACGTACTGTACTATAAAGGAAGATAATTTCAATGATGCAACACGACTGCAAGACGCTGTAAATGGCTAGTATAGCGCTGCTTGCTGGGAACTCTTAACAGGCTTCCGTGAGCGTCAGCCGAACGGGAACAGGGAATAGGAAATGAATTGCATCCTCATATAAAGGTTTAAGAACCATAAAAAAAGATGTACAAGTTTAAATTGTCCCGTCAAGGTCTGGCTTCGTACCTATATTTTTTGTTCTCTTCTCTTTGGATTGTACTGACAGATATTTTATTGGCAAGAGGTAACTTAGAACTAGCATTTAATCATTCACTTAAAGGTTTGCTGTTTGCAGCTATTACATCTTATCTGCTTTATTTTTGGATTGAGAAGAGTTACGGAGCGAAGCTAAAAGTTCAGCAAGAACGAGATGAAGCGATCGAAACCTATACTAAATTGCTTGAACAACATGGGCTACCTCAACTTTTGATTGACCCTTCTAGTGGGCAAATCTTACAAGCAAATGAGGCGGCAGCAAACTACTACGGTTGGGATAAGGAAAAAATTTGCTCGCTTAAAATATCCGATCTTAATACTCTTCCAGAGGAACAAATATTTGTAGAAATGGCTCTTGCCCGCGCCCAACATCGGAATCATTTTAAGTTTCTTCATCGTCGGGCTGATGGTGAGATTAGGGATGTAGAAGTTTATTCGCATCCAGTGAAATTGAATGGGCGCAGCTTATTATATTCCATCATCATTGATGTGTCCGAACAAAAGCTTAATCGGTTTGCTTTCGAGCGTTCCAATCAATTGCTCAAATCCTTGGTTGCAGCGATCCGAGGTATGATGCGATCGCACGATAAGCAAGGAATTGCAGATGCGGTAACGCGAGCGTTAGTTGAAGAAGGAAAGTATGCAATGGCGTGGATAGGAGAAGTTCCAAACCGTTCTTATATGCCGATCGAAATGCTTTCCAAATGGGGCGATACCCATAACTACGTGGAAAACATCAAAATCACTTGGGATAGTACGGAAACTGGTGAAGGGCCTACAGGTAAAGCGATCAAACTCGGTAAGCCTCAAACTGTGAGCGATATCAATATCGATCCTAGTTATCGGACGTGGCGTCAGGAAGCCCTGAAAAGCGGTTTTCGATCGGTAGCTTCTTTACCGTTATTTGAAAGCGGTCGAGTGGCTGCCGTATTAAATATCTATTCGCATCAGCCAAATGCGTTTGATGGTGAAGAAATCTACTACCTAGAAGCCCTTGCCGCCGACTTATCTCGTGCGCTAGTCAACATAGAAAGTATCAGTAAATACGAGAGAATAGACGCTGAAAGGCTAGCCGCAATTTCCCGTTCCCAAGAAGCGTTGCTAGAAGCTGTGGGTGCGCTGTCCGAAACAATTGAAGTCCGCGATCCATATACAGCAGGTCATCAACGACGAGTAGCTTGGCTGGCTGTTGAAATTGGCAAGCAATTAGGTTTGAATGAAGACAGATTAAAATCGCTCCATATTGCAGGTATTCTTCACGATATCGGTAAAATTTCCATACCAGCAGAAATTCTCTCAAAACCGGGTCGCCTTAGTAAAATTGAATTCGAGCTGATCAAAGAACATCCCAAAGTGGGAGAAGAAATTCTCAGAAAAGTTTCGTTTGATTGGCCGATCGCAACTATCGTCGGACAGCACCACGAGAGACTGGATGGAACAGGATATCCTCGCGGCGTAGCAGGTGAAAATATCCTTGAAGAAGCTCGTATTTTAGCAGTGGCAGATGTCATGGAAGCGATGATATCCCACAGACCTTATAGACCGGGGTTATCACTAGAAGAAGCTATTTTGGAACTGGAGAATGGCATAGATAGCAAGTATGATGGCAATGTTGTAAAAAGCTGTATAAAAATCATGAAAGAGGGTGGTTATTATTTTCTCGTAATGGCAGCAACGCCAATAAAAAAATGAATAATCTCAAGCAATTGCCTGTTGAAACGTTTTCAGAGCTTCTACTTTGGAAGCCATCATCAAACAACGAGCTAACAAATTGATATCTAAATCGGGTAATACTTCCGAGCGCTCTATCCTCTCGTACCCAGATTCCCGCAAGCGGTAAAGCTTAAATAAACTATCTTCCCAAAACCAAACTTCAGGAACACCTAATATTTGGTAGCGTGCCAATTTGCGATCGCTACCACTGGTAAAAATGACTTCCACGGAGAGATCGGGGTTGGTGGCTGTTGAGCTACCAATGGCAAAAGATTCATCTGCTTGTGCTGAAACTTCTTTTTCCTTCTCTTGGGTAAAACTACCTAATGGGTTGAACTCAATATCTTTGCTAATAAAGTATTGGCAAAGTAAAAACGCAATCATTCGACTGAATGTTTCATGGTCTGGGGAAACTGTCAAGATTTCAACTTCTCCTTTGTAGTAAGCCAGTCGAATTCCAGGTGATTCGGCAAAAATTTCCTGAAGTAACTTAAACTGTTGCCAATCCATCCCAGAGAGAACTAGCCTTTGGTCTTTTGTCTTGTTTTGCGCTATTGTCATGACGATATCTCTCAACTTTTACTAATAAAAATAACATCAGTACGCTAGTAAGTTATTGACGCAAGGAAATTTAATAGCAAATCCGGGCTCAAAACCCCTTTGATCCCTAAGAAGGGTGAAGCATTGCTGTAGAAAAACTTTGGGTCTTGGGAATACACTTATCGCCGCAATGCTTCACCCCTACACCCCACACTTAAGCTACTAAATAATAGCTTGTGGTAAAAACTCAGGATCGAGAACTTGGATGATGCTATAGGGGCATTCTAACGGAAACGTATCTAAGAATAGTTCCGTTTCATTACTAGCTGCTTTCCGACCGCGACGATAGCACTCCGCCAAAACTATTCTCCTTTAATTTCATGTTAAAATAACAGCTTGGCCGCTCCTTCAATTCTAGCGATCGCCTCTACCGAGCGCGGTAAAATCGGTAAGCGAATAATCGTTTGTCCTGGAAATAAATCGCTATCTATTTCCACATCTGGAATGTAGCGATTATGCACGACGTAGCGCTGGGGAACATCCTTATTTTGCAAAGACTCAGTTAACCGCACTTGTTCGGCAATAATCGCCGCTTGAGCTTGGATAACGCCAATAAATTCTGTATGATTGGGGTCTTTCAATTTCTTCTGCGCTTTCACAACTTGTTGGCGCAAATTCCGCAGTCGTCCCATCAAATCTACTCTACCTAAAACGGTTTGATATTTCATCCACAATTTGAATATCCAAGCTAGCCAGTCTGCTAATGCAGACGGCATTTCTAAAAAGCGCAGCAGATGACCTGTTGGCGCGGTATCCACGATAATTAAATCTTGCTGTTTGCGGTCTAATAAATCCATCACGGTGATGAGAGAAAGTATTTCGTCAATACCGGGTAAAGCTTGCGCTACTATTTGTCGCCAAGCTTCGGGAGTGTAAGCAATTTTAATCGCCCCAGGTTCTGTTCCTTCGCCGCTCATCATTTCGGCTAATTCCCACAAATAATCATTGCGGAATTCTTCTAAGACTATCTCGGCATTAACTTCTTGACCGCTTAAATTATCAGTAATCTGACTGGGTTCGTGTCCTAATTTTACCCCGAAAGCATCTCCTAAAGAGTGGGCTGGATCGATAGAAATCATGCGAATATTTTTATCGGGATAGCGATTTGCTAACGCCCATCCTATAGCTGCTGCTACGGTAGTTTTTCCAACTCCGCCTTTACCGCCAACGAGGATAAGTTGTCGTTTTTCAGCAATAAAATCGTTAAAATTGGGTGGCACTTTTGACGGCCATTGTACGGGCGGTGGTGGCGCAATTGCAACTGTATCGATATCGATTTTTTGAATTTGAGTGACAATATTGTCTAAAGCCGCACTGCCAAGGGGTTCTGATCTTTGTTCGGCGATTGTAAAAACTGGTTGTTTGCCGGGAAGTTTGAGGAATTTTTGCAGTAATTGTTGTTGTTCGCTATAGCGATCTAAATCGGGTGATGTTTCTGTTAAAATATGGTTAACAAATATGCCGCTGCAAGCTATTTCCAATGCTTGCAAACTTTCGATAAGTCGTTCGGTTTCTAAAAGGCTCATGGGTTCGGCGATCGCAACTACCAAGCAAGCAGTAAAATCTTTATTTTGCAGCGAGCGTTTGCCTTCTGATAATTCAGATTTCATTTTTATTAAAAACTCATCCACGTCATCGGGCGCATACTTTCCCTTAAAGCTTTTGAAAATAACTCGATGTTTTTCTTGGAATAATTCTAAGGAATTTAAAACTATATCTAAAAAATCTTTGATGCCCAACAAGTTTAAAGTATGACCGGAAGGAGCCATATCGACGACGATGCGATCGACTGCTTTTTCTGTTAGCAGTCGTTGGATTTCTAACAAACCCATGATTTCGTCTAAACCCGGCCAATCCAAATCCCAAACAGGCGTTAAATCTTCCCCTTCAACGAAGCTACCCCGCTCAACTAAAGTTTCTAAATAATTGCCGTATTTTGCCTTAAATTCAATTAGTAATTTCTTCGCATCTAATGCCCGCACGCTTAAGTTAGGTAAATCGGGTAACGGTGAGGCGCTGTCTAGCACTTGTGTTTGCAGGACATCGCCTAAAGAATGGGCTGGATCTGTAGATATTAATAGGATTTGTTCGTGAGGAAATAGTTTCGCCCAGCGTCGAGCAAAACCGCAGGCAAGGGTTGTTTTTCCTACTCCACCTTTACCGCTGAACATTGTTAAGTGAAGCGAATCGTACATGACGAGATCGTTTATATTTTTGCTGTTTAAATTCATCTTTTTTGCACCTCGCAGTTCTGTTTGTTTGCAAAGAACCCCGGTTTTTTGGAAAAATCGATTTCACAGCTAAAAATTAATGAATAAACCGGGTTTATAGTCCTTATATAATTTTAGATAAAATGGTAAGGAGCTAAGGGTTCTCCCAACAGCAATTGCCAGCGGGGACAGGCTTGTTGCCAAGCGAGAAATTGGTCGGCGAGTAAGGGTTGGTCTTGGCGATCGATTAAAATATAAATCCGCGCTTCTTCACCCTCTTGCGGTACAGCAATTGCAGATTTATGTATTTGGGTGATGATTTCTACTGCCTCTTCCCATTCCGCTGTTTGAGTGGCGTAAAATTCCTGCTGTGCTTTATAAAGTTGCTTCTTAGCCAAAAAATATTGTTTTCCCCCACCTTCTGCTGAGATTTTTTGTTCTTCTGGAGTGCGGGGAATAAACTTCAAGATATATTCAGCTTTACCATTGAGTTGGCGTAGTTTTTCCAGATATTCTTCAGCGTGGGATTCCAAATGATTCAACAAGTTTTCTTTGGATACAAAAGAAATGCCAAAGCGCAAAGGTAAAACCGTAGTTTGACGGAATAGTTCGCCAATAACGCGATCGTGCGACAAAACCGCTTCGATTAATTGGCGATCGTCGTTTTGCAACGCTTCTACGGATACATCCGCTTCTACTACAGATGAAACGCCCGCGCTGCTAATCAAAATTACGCGATCGCTAATTCCCACAGGCAATTCTAGAGAAGTAGTTGGCGTTGCCAAAAAGCCGTAAGTATAAAGATTTTTTTGTTCCACACTTAATAAAAAAGGTAAAGATTAAAAACAAAAAAGCCGGATTGGCTATCCAGCAACAACAATTGCAAACTCTAGGTTGCCAAGTTTAATTTTACTACCCACAGTTAGCACAACCGGATCTGAGGGCCGATCGGCAGACGGGGGAGTAAGTTGTTGCCCATTTACAAAAGTACCATTGCGGCTGGCAAGATCGATAATTTGAAGTTTATTATTTGCCCACTGGATGACGGCGTGATGACGGGAGATGGTCGTAGGGAGGCTGGGCTCGTAGCCGCTGAGGTCAATATCGACAATAATATGAGGAGGATGGCTGCGCCCGATGAGCGATCGCAACCGATTCAGAGAAAAATATTGATTTGCTTTTGGCCCATTGAGAACAAGCAAATAAGTTACTTCCGGTTTAAGCTGAGTTAATCCAGGAATCGGATCGAAACCAAAACCAACAACCATCATAAACCTCCCAATTGACGAGTTGCGGTCAGCAATCCTGTTGCTTGATGGGCGCTAAGTTTGCCAGTTTTATACAAATCATCTAATTGCTGAGTTGCTCGATCGGCAATAGCTATCTGACCAGATTTTAGAGCTGCCGCTTGGATTTGGCTGAGCAATTCGCCAGTTTGCAAAGGATCGTTCGTATTGTTCAGTTCAGTACTGAAACGATTGATATCCCAGCAGAGACGATCGCGATCGACCTCCAAATTAATTTGTTGTGCTTCTCGATAGGAAGAAGTAAATTGCAGCGGCACTGGCGATATAGCAGAAGTGAATTCTAATGTTTGTAACCCAACTTCTGCAATCGCGTAACTACCGGGGGGATGAATTGGGTTTAAACTAGATACTTCTAATCCTAAAAGTACATCTGTTGAAGTATCCGATCGCAAATTTCGCAAATTAATTTCCCCCTTAGCAGTTTCTCCCAAAGGCAAGTAATCCGGACGAAACTGGCAGCAATTTTTCACCCTCACACCATCAGCTAAATTGATTTTGAGAACCGCATCTGCAACTGAGATCGTCTGTACTGCTTGCAAACGTTCTTGCAATTGAGTTGTGAGCAGAGACGGGTTATCGGCATACATAAACGTACCGCGTCCGCGATCGCTCAAACTCACCAGCAACGCGGAATTAAAATCAGCAGCATTACCCAATCCTACCGTACAGATACTAATACCATCTGTTGCCATTGCTTCAGCTTGCAAAATCAGTCGATCGACTTCCTGCAAAACCTCTCCTTTTTCGGTGGTAGGATGTCCATCTGTAATCAGAATTCCTACCCTCGCTCTACCCGACTGTGGCGGTAAGGCAGAGCGAATCCAGTTTAGCGCCAAATCAGTGCGCGTTACCCCTTCCGCAACTAAGCGATCCAAAATTGTTCGCAAATCGCCAAGTCGATCGTTCTGAACATTTTGGATCAGCGGCGTCACCCAATCGGCAAATCCTGCTAGAGAGAGGCGATCTCCGGGACGTAACTGTGATGCTAACGCAAGAGTTGCTGCTTTCGATCGTTCCCACTTTTCACCTTGCATCGAAGCGCTAGTATCCAGCGCCACTGCCAATTGTAAGGGTAAATTTTGAGTGCGATCGCCCGCAGGTACGATCCGCACTCGTAAAATATGTTCTGAAAGTTGCGAACTGATTTTAACAGGGCGATCCCAGGCAAGTTGCAAATTGAACATCGCAATTGAATAGCTTATCCAAACTGACCTTCTATTAACGATGGTAAACGGTTGTGAGCCAGACTAACGAATAACTGCCTCTCTCTTTTGAGGTAAATCTCAGTATATCCTCAACTGTCATGGCCTCTACTATACTTTTTCGGCAATATTAAAAGCTGACAGATATGAAACATGGATATCGCTTCCCCAGTTACTCTCCAGCACTGACCGCAAACTTTGAAATACAAAATTCATCTTCTCCGGGTCTTGTATCCGATAGAATGACAAAGTACTCAAAAGCGTCATATAATCATCTATATTATAGGTAACTTCACACAGCAAATGTCCTGAAACTAAGCCCTTAAACATACCTGAATCGATGATATCCTGCCCAAATCCTCTGATTATTTCTGCTTGAGTTTCCATCTGCTCGTAAGCTGGAATAGACACGCCCTGACTCTGATAAACTTGATGCAATGCTTGATAAACCTCATAAGCGGGTTGAGGCATCATGTTCCAAAGCAATATTAAATAACCGTTTTCTTGCAGAGCAGCAGCAGCTTTTGGATACTTAATTTCCGGTGGAATCCAATGCCAAGAATTTGCTGCTAAAACCGCATTGAACCTCTGAGTTTCTAACTGCCACTCTTCAAATGAAGTGTTCCTAATCTCTACATTTGGATACTGAGCGCAGTTTTGTCGCACTAGCTGGTAAAATGTTTGGCTAGGCTCAATACAGAGCATGGAAAAACCGAGTTCTGCAAATGCGATCGTTGCATTTCCCGGCCCACATCCCACTTCCAGAATAGTGGCCTCCTTTTCAAGTTTGGCTACCTCTACAGCGCGATAAATTAGCTCTTTAGGATAGCGCGGTCTTGCCTTGTTGTAGGCATCTGCGAATTCGCTATACCAGTTTTTTCTTTGTGCCAAATCTTTGCTGTAACAGCTTTTCACCAAATCTTCGTCTTTCATATCTGAATACTGAAAAAATTTTGTAATTATACATATTATATATGTTTCAACTTGTGGATAATAAAACTATGTACCAATGGTCAACCTTATCGGGAGTTTACGAAGGCAGCGATTTCACTTTTTATGGTGATGAAGCTTGGAAATGCTCATTCCATCTGCATTGGGAAGATACAGGTCGAGTAACCGGTTCTGGGTATTTCACCGCAGGAGAAGATTTTATCGGGGAAAATGACCAAGAGCGGGTTGATGTCGTCATTTTGGGGCAAATGACCCAAAAAGGCAATCTCTATGGAATAGTGGTTGCTCCTAAGCGATTTGAAAAAGGAGTTTGTTGGACAATCAATTTAGAGGTAGATTTTGAAAAAAGGGAGTTAGACGGAGAAGTACTTTATGCTGAAGATGCTCTTAGCGAAGGAGAACCGGGCTCGATGTTTCTCAAATATCAACGTGACTTCTAATACCAGTTTCAAAAATGTTTGGAACGCCTTTAGTTTTAGTAATCGCAATTTGTGAAACTCTTGTGGGGCGGGCATCTTGCCTGCCCTATTTATACAACTCTGCCGCATTGATTTTTAAAATGGGTATCTTCTCCAGACTACCCATCTACTACAGTCAGTAAACTATTGTTACCTAACCCAACAATTAACCGCCTGCCTGCCAAAACATTGAAATCGGGATAATTCTCAAAAATCCAACGATTCAGAGGTCTTTCGACTAAAGTTTCCAGCAAAGTTTTAATTCGCCGACCGCCAAACAATAAATTATCAGATTGCTGCATATTCAAACTCAAAACTTCCAGAACCGAAGTCTGAAATAGTAGCAGCAGACGATATTTATCCCAGGCAGATTCAGCCAATTGCCGCAGAAACTTCTCCCCAATTTTCCAGACAAATTCAGGACGCAGCAAGTCAAACACCACAATACTATCACCCAGACGGTTTAGCAATTCAGCGCGACCAATCCTACTGGTGAAATGCCAGTGAACTTCCGAGCGAAAATGAGTATCCACCTGAGCATAAGTAAAGGAATTGACACCTTGCTTTTGCACTTCTGTCATAATGCCATTACGAATAATCGCCCCCGTCTGAGGGTCGGTCAAATCAGAAGCACCAATATTACTGGTGAAAATAATCACCGTTTGATTGAAATAAACTGTTTGCCCTTTTCCATCCGTGAGACGACCATCTTCCAGAATTTGGAGAAACTTATCCAGAACTTTGGGATGAGCTTTTTCAATTTCATCAAATAACAAAATGCTGTAAGGACGTTCCAGGATGCGATTAGTTAATTGTCCGCCTTCTTCGTAACCAACAAAACCGGGAGGCGCACCCGCTAACTTTTCCGCCGCGTGTTCTTCTTTGTACTCGCTCATATCATAACGAGCAAATGCTTGTTCGTCTCCAAAAATCAGACGGGTGAGAGATTTAGCCAACTCGGTTTTACCGACACCGGTAGGGCCAACAAAAAAGAAAATTCCTTTCGGTTTGCTATTTCGACCGCTGACATTGCTGAGACTGATACCCACTTTGGCGCTAGTTAATAAAGTGGTGACAGCTTCTACAGCGCGGGGTTGTCCAATCACAGATTTCGATAATTCTTCCCTGGCATAAGCAATTTTATCTGCACTTATATTCTCAAAAGGTTCATCCCGTTGCCCGAATTTGTAGAAGTCTACCAGGCGCAATACTGTTTTGGGAGTGAGGGGAATGCTTTCTCGCCAAGAGGTATGACGAATAGCTTCCAAATCCATTGTTTGAAATCCTTCTGTCAAAGCCGCAAATTCTTCGGCGGCGAGTTCCAAATCGGAAGGTTGTTGGGGAGTGGCACGTTGGACATTTAATAAATGTCCGCCATAAAATCCCTGCTGTCCGAAGCGGAGAATAAACTGAAGTCGTTCTTCTTTATTGGGACGAGTAACTTGTACTAAAGCGACAAAAGGATTGCTAGTATAAAACCAAGGCGGAACACGCCGGAGGTCGCTTGCTAGGAGAATGAGGGTGTTGCGATAGCCGATGAGATTGCCTTCTCGAATTACAGCAGCTTCCAATGTGCATTTTTTCAGCAACATTAATAAATGACGTTCATCTACTAGATAACGTTCGGGATCGGCTGTTAGCATATCACCTAAATCTACAATTGCCGCTACTGTCGTTTTCGGCTGGGAAATTACAGCTCGTAAATGACCAAAAGCAACTTCTGGCGACAGGTAAGTGCTGGTCAGTCGTTGCACCACTGTGCCGGGATTGGCGCGGGATGGGGCTTGCATGGGGTCTGCCGTTGCGGGTGCGGCGGGAGTGGCGGACTGTCCCAAGCGTTCCAGTTGCTGTTCTGCCAGTCGCTGGCGTGCCAATTCGTCAAACAATTGGCGCATTTCTGACTGGGGAAAGGTCAGACCATCCACGGGGTCATAACGCACAATCAGGTCAAATCCCAAGTTGAGGAAATAGGCATTAAGAAATTCTGCGATGCCGTGATAACTGCCTTGCCAAAGAAATTGATCGTGAATGTTGCTGTATAAAATGATGTGCTGGCGGCGATAGAGGTGTTTTTCAAAGTCTTGAATCCAACGGGCTGAAATTGGGAACATGGGGAACTCACTGAAAATGGGGAGATGAAGGAGATGAGAAAGTCATTTCTTTCTCTACTTCCTTTACTTTTCAAAAAATAGGGTTTACACCACAACTATGGGAGAGTCTATACTAAACATAGCTGTAAACGAACAGGATGCGATCGCAGAATGTAACTTTCTGGTTAGTGCGATAAGTTTTAGTTGTCCGATGGATGCAATGATTATTGTTCGAGCCCTCGGCGTTTTTTATGGTAAAATAGTGAAATGGCTTTTGGAGGAAAAACTATCTGACCGGAAATGGAATTAAAATTTGAGTGGGATGACCAAAAAGCCAGTAGTAATTTGAATAAGCATGGTGTCAGCTTTGAAGATGCTAAAAAAGTCTTTGCCGATCCCCTAGCTTACATTTTTGAAGATCGATCGCACTCGGTTGAAGAACGGCGGGAAATAATTATCGGACATGACCTAAGTTATCGCTTATTCTTAGTCTCTTTTACTGAAAGGTCAGGTGTAATCCGTATCATCAGCGCTCGTCTTGCAACTAACAAGGAACGAAAAGATTATGAGCAATACTCCAAATTCTAACTACCAAAACTCGGCTGAAGATGACCTACTCCCAGAATATAACTTTGATTATAGTCAAGCTCGTCCTAACCGTTTTGCTGCCCAAAAGAGTCAACCTCCCATAACAGTTACTTTAGATGCTGATGTGGCGGAAGTTTTTACAACATCAGAAGCAGTCAATCATGCACTTCGTACTATTTTATCTGCAATTCCCAAAACGGTTGATAAATAATGAAGGCAGGTAGGTTCAATATAATTCGATTCTTGTTCCTGACCGAAAAAAGCCGTTTCAAGCCTACCATTGAAATGGGAATCCTCAAAAAAATTTTCCGCATATTGTAGAGACGTTTCATGAAACGTCTCTACAATTTTCAAGGCCCAGCCAATCCAAATTGCTTAACTACCTCCAAAGGTAGGTCTAGTAACTCTGCAATTTCCTCATCGCTTAAGTCATGCTGCCGTAATTTATCAATTTTTTGCTTCTTTGTTTGTTGGTTGTTGCTGTGCTGCAAGTCAGGAGTTGCAGGCTGACTTTTATCTGGGGTAGGATTGGGCTGCTCGGAACCTACTTTTATACATCCAATTATATTCTTAATACTACTACTAATGCTACTCTTATCAAAAGATATATTCAAATTTGATTGCCGTTCTAGGATAGATTTAAGATGTTTTTTATCAACAGTTTCACCAAAAATATCAGATAATAGTCGCCAAAGCTCGAAACCTACTTCCTTAGTATGACCAGTCGTACAATTATAATCTTTAGCAATATCAGAATACTTTTGCCGCTTCAGCGTTCCCTCGATAATTCCCCGTTGCAAGTCATTTAGACGTTTCCCTGTCTTAGCGTAGACAACTTCGTCTACGAATTCCAATACCTCGCGACTATCCATAAGTGAGGATGTGAGAGAACTGGGGTTATTATAGCTGACTTAATCCTCCCTAATCCACCTTTTTCCGCCTTGTGTTTAAATTTTACAAAAATTTAAGAAATATCCACCTTTTTCCACCTTTTTCCGTCTTTTCAGGTTGGGTAAGAGGGGTCTAGTATATAGTTCAGCCTTACCGGGAAAACCCAATGCAGAACATTAGCTTGTCAGAAACGCAGCTAAAGGATATTTTCACGGATGCTCTTGCTCAAAGGCAAAGAGACGTAGATAAACGCTTTATAGAAAATGTGCGCTCCCTATGATATTTGGTTATATTTTCTGTCTGAACTTAATACCTAGTTCTTTAATTCTTGGGTCTGTAAATGCGTTCGGAATTCTGTGGTCAGGTATTCTATGGATGATAGCAGGATTCATTGCTGGTGTGTTAGCCGCTATACCCATATGCGCTATACGTGTTTCCTCTTCTAACTCTAGCCCAGAAAAAGAACAAGAGCTAGTTGTAAGAACAGCTATTTTTGTAGTTGGAGTGCTTACGTTGCTTGGGTTGTTAGTCGGTGCATATCAAGAAGTAATTAAGCAAACACAAAGTAACAGGTATGGCTATCTTCCTGATAAGATTCAGCAAAGCTACCTAATAAGCGAAGTTCTACCTACTGAATATCGTGATTAGTCAATTTGTTCAACTTTCAGGATAAGGGTAAGCAATTATGTCAGTGTTCGATCAAAGTAATCAACAGGTTTGCTCTCAATATAATGCTGCTGGCAATATCAATTTTGGTAGTGCCCAAAGCCAAGTTGATGTAATTAGTGAGATGCAAAAAATTCAGGATGAAGTTAGAAAAGCTGTTCAATCTGGTGCTTTAGATGAAGAGATAGCGATCGATGTTGAATCCAACCTCAAAAAGGCTACAATTCAGGCACAAAAACCTGAGCCAGACAAGAAAACAATACAAGAATATCTCGATCGAGCGAAGAAATTGCTTGCAGGCATAGCATCGGCAGCAGGTCTTGTAACAGCTTTGTCTGAAGCAGCTAAGGCAGTGGGTATGTTGTTTTAATTTTTGACAAAACCAGCACAAGTTAGCGCAATGACTTACTACGACCAAAATAGCCAGAATGTCAATAAGCAGTATAATGCTGTTGGTGATATAAACATCACCAACCCTGTGTCTGCTAGCAAAAGGAAAGCCGAAATTAGTAAGGAAATTTCTCATGTTAAAACTGAGATGATTCCAGTTGAAGTCGAAGTTGAAAAGTTGAAAAGCGAGTTGTGGGGCATTATGTTTTTCTACCTGCCAGCAAACTTATCTACGGAACTACTTCTAAATTCAGAAAAGATAATAGAAGACGAGATGTTGATGCTCCAAGTGCAACTTGAGTCTATGAGAAGGGGGCCTGATGGCAAAGCAGAGGCTATCAAGGCACTCAGAGATAAATATAAACGTAAAAACTCTGAATTAAAATCTCGAAAAGAACACTTAAACGCTCTAGAAAACGAACTGAAATACCTGAGTTATAAAGATGTAGTTACCGATATTGCATCTGCGATTAAATCTTTTTTGGAATAACTGTTGCATATGAAATGTGGTAAGTATGGTAGTGTACTAAAAGCACCCATCTCTCTGTTGAGTTCAGTAAAAGTAAATCTAACTTTATCAACCATGAATCGCAGCTTTTTCCTCTGCTAATGCCTTCGCTAAAACAGCAGCAGCTTCAAAAGAGTCATGCAAGTTAGGAATAGATATTTTATCTCGATCGCCTAATGGGATTAGATTTGCATTTTTGAGAAGTTCAGATGTCAAAAAATGAAGGAGTAGGAGCCGATCGGTGTGAGATAGTTCCTTCACAAGAGGTAGAAGTTCAGTAAGAGGCATAAAATCTCCTAAGCTAGCTGAAAAAATTGGATTCTATCTATTGTAAGCTGTTCAGCTTGAATGTATTTTAGCATTTTGCACCGAAATCAAATGGTACGTCCTTCGATCGCTACTTGAATTATGCTAAACTTTTATTAAAGCCTTTCAGCACTAGCGAACCATGAGTATTACCGTAACTCTTAGTCCAGAAGCAGAAGCAAAGCTGTTTGAAGAAGCTGCCAGACAGGGAAAAGATGTTTCTACTGTTGCTGCTGAATTATTAGTTAAAATCTTGGAGTGGGAAGCACAAGATTACGCAGAAGCGATCGCAGGTATCCAGCGCGGATTAGACGACTTTGCAGCAGGGAAATCCCGCTCATTTGAGGTATTTGCAGAAGAACAACGTCGTAAATATAACCTACCATAATCTATCAGCTAAACAATGAAGTATCATATAGAGATTTCAAGTGTGGCTGAGGTTGAAGCGGATAGAGCATTTTTGCGGATGTCTCAAGCTACATCAATTGAAAAAGCAAATCAGTGGTATGCAGGACTATTAAAAGCGATCGAGTCTTTATCACAGATGCCAAAACGTTGTTCTCTGGCGCGAGAAAATGATTATTTCAGCAAAGAAATTCGACAACTGCTCTATAGTAAAGGGCGCTATCGGATTCTTTTTACCATTATTGAAAGTGATAAAGTCTCTATAGTTCGGGTTCTGCATATTCGCCAAGCTGCACAACAAACTCTTGGTGAAACTCCAGAGGAGTCTGGTGAAACCTAACAGCTAGCATCATAATTTTAGCATAGAAAAGAATTTGAAGATGACTGCTCAGATATATGGACTTTGCGGCAGGTAAGTCTCGCTCTTTTGAGGCGTTTGCAGCAGAACAGCGTCGTAAATATAATCTACCATCTGACCAATGAAGTATCTTATTGAGATGTCAAGTATAGACTTTGCCTTTCTCCACGACAATGATGCGATCGCAATCTCTAATTGTGCTGAAGCGATGCGCTATTACAATACAAGAACAACCGCGTCGCCGCAGATTGCGATCGATAATTAATTCGGTTTCCGTATCCAAAGAACTCGTCGCTTCATCTAACACTAATACTGAAGGATTCATCACCAAAGCTCTAGCAATTTCTAACCGCTGGCGTTCTCCCCCACTAATATTTGTGCCTGCTTCGGAAATTTCGGCGTCGTATCCTCCCGGCATAGATAAAATGCGCTCGTGAATTGCTGCATCCTGACAAGCTTGCACTAAGTTTGCTTCCGGAACGGTTGAGTTCCATAGGGTAAGGTTTTCTCGCACAGTTCCTTTAAACAAAAAGATATCTTGTTCCACCATTGCGACTGAGTTTGCTAACATCAAGCGAGGAATTCGATCGCGAGGAATACCATCAAACAGAATCTCACCCTGCCAAGGTGTATATAAACCTGCAATCAACTTGGCAATTGTCGATTTACCAGCACCGCTACCGCCAATTATTGCCACCCGCTGTCCGGGTTTTAAGCTTAAGTTAAAGTTTTCAATCAACGGAGATTCCAGACGATTATAACCAAAGGAAAGATTGCGTAACTCAACATAACCTTGCAGTTTGGGTGATTGGGGACTGGCGAAAGATAAAGCATTATTCTCTCTTTCTACTTCGGGATCGACAGGATTTTGCCAAATATCATCAAGGCGTTCTAAATCGGCTTCTAGTAGTTGCAAAGTACTGCCAAAATTCACCAAACTATTCACTGGCCCCAGAAAGCTACTGACTAAACTTTGATAAGCAACTAGCATCCCAACAGTCAGGCTACCTTCCATCACCCGCAAACCGCCGAATCCTAAGAGAGCCATGCTTGCCAGGGAACTTAAAATTGTTGGTAATAATGTTAAGATTTGACTCTGTAAAGCTAATTCTTGCTGTGCGTTGATCGCTTTAGTATTGTATCCGGCAAACTTAGCAAATAAATCGGAATCAAGACCGGAAGCTTTGACAGTTTCGAGGGATTGAAGACTGTCAACAATCGCGCCTGAAACTTTACCGCTTTCTTGGCTAATCCTTAAGTTGGCATCAACCCGAAAACGGCGTATTACTTGCAAAGTAATAATATTAACTGCGGCGAAACAAACTGTCATCAGTGTCAGCACTTTGTCATACATAACCATGAGAATGGCGTAAAATACCAGCATCACGGTATCGATAATTGTGGTAGAAACGCTATTCAATACATTGACAACTTTGCCATTAAGTGCAACGCGGTTGGCGATTTCTCCCGCAAAACGCTGAGCGTAAAATGTCACTGGCAAACGTAAAATATGCCAAATAAACTGTCCTGTCATCAGTGCCGATAGCTTAATTGTCAGGCGTCGTATGTACATTAGCCGTAATCTAGATAACAAACTCTGAAATATGGCTGTAACTATCATCCCTAACAATAAAGGTCGCAACCAATTATCGCGACCTTGCACGAGGATTTCATCTGTAAAAATTTGGCTAAATGCTGGCAATGCTAAGCGGGGAAATGTGAGAAGCAATCCGGCAAAGATGGAGAATAAGACTGCATCGTAGGAGTTTTTCAGGCGGGAGTGTAAGGAGAAAATTATATTGCGCTTTTGGCCGCCTTTTTTGAATTCTGGGCCTGGTTCTAAAACTAATACAATACCAGTGTAAGCTTGAGAAAATTCTTGTTTAGATACGCGGCGGCGTCCGCTGGCTGGGTCGTTAAGATAGACGCGATCGCGCTTAAATCCCTCCACTACCAAAAAATGATTGAAGTTCCAAAACACAATATAGGGAGTTGGCAAGTCCATTAACGCCTCTAGTCCTTTTTTATAGCCTTTTGCCTGCATTCCGTAGTGTTTGGCAGCTTTGAGCAAATTGGAGGCGTTACTACCGTCGCGAGATACGCCGCATTCTTGACGGAGTTCTGTTAAAGGTACAATGCGATCGTAATAAGCTAGAATAATTCCCAACGCAGCAGCACCGCATTCCACTGCTTCCATTTGCAGTACTGTCGGAGTTTTAACGATTTTGGATTTTGGATTTTGGATTTTGGATTTTATCTTTGGGGTTATCATATGTTATTATTTATCAATTATTGTTAATTGAATAGGACTGACGCAAAGAAACCGGGTTTCTCTGACAAATCATTGGTTTCTCAACTAGATATCTACTCAGAAACCCGGTTTCTGGCCTTCAAATCTGAAATCTAAAATCTAAAATTTGAAATCAATTAATTCCGCTCCATTCGCGCAAAAAGGGTAAGATAAATTCTATTGGTGCGCGTTTGTCTACTGTAACTTGTACTGTGGTAGTAGTTCCAGTAGATATTTTTAAATCGGGTGGGCCTTTGGAAGAAGACCATTCATAGCCGCTAAAGTTGGCAGGATTTTCTTTTAGTTTAGCCCAAACTTCTATCTGAGATTCCTTGGATTGAGACATCAAACTTTCTACTAACTCCGGATTGCCGATCGTACTGGCAGCACCCTCCTTAGTAACGGGAAAAGGCGACACAGAAATAACAGTACCGACAATACCGCCAAATCTTTCTCGCTTCACAGTAGTAGGTGTAATTTGCATAGCCATTCCCGATTTTACTTGCTTGCCATCTTTAATCCCAAAATAGGTAATAGCTAATAAAGGTTCGTTGGGTTTTTCTATCTGGATTGAACCGATGCGAGTACCGGGATTAACAACTTGTCCGCCAGTAACTGTCAGTTCTAATATACATCCACTATATGGAACTTTAATCGTGCTATTAGTTTGAATTTGTTGCTCTAATCGTTTAATTTCCTGTTCACTATTCAAAATTTGGTTTTTCCTGGTGTTAGTAGCTTCCAAGTTTTGCTGTTCCAAGCTTTTGTCCTTGGTATCGAGTTCTTTTAAATTTGTTTGGATTTCGGATATTTTATTGAGGTTTTCCAAATATTTTTGTTCTGCTTCCGTTTGTTGAAGATCTAATTGCTTTAATTGAGTTTGAATTTCGCTGATTTTACTGAGGTTATCCAGATAACCTTGTTCGGCTTGTGCTTCATCGACATCTAATTGCTTCAATTGGGTTTGAATTTCGGAAACACGCTGGAGACTGTCAGTATATTCTTGTTCTGCTTCCAAGACTCGATCGGCTGCGATCGCACCTTCGTTCAGTAGTTCTTGGCGTCTTTTGACCCTTTCTTGTAGAATGGGAGCTTTTGCTTGTGCATCTCGCAATCGTTGCTGCAAACTTACACGCTGTTGTTTGATAGAATCGCTTCTTTTATTCTTAAGTACAGGCGTTAAAGTCTGCATATCTTGGAGACGTTTTAGTAAATTTTCTCGCTGCTGTTGAATAGAAACAGTACTTTCTGTTTTCAGCAAAGGCGTTAAAGCTTGCGTATCTTTGAGGCGTTGTTGCAAGCTAGTTCGCTGTTGCTGCAACTCGGCTTTTTCTAATTGACGGCGTTGCAGTGCGATCGTCGTAGCTTGCAAATCCTGCCTTTGCAGTTCTTGCAATTTCGCAACTTCAAGCTGCCGTTTTTGCTTTAACTCCAGCGGGTCAACTACTGCAAGAATCTCTTCTGGATCGTTAATATCATCACCATTATCTTTTTTAACGCAATCTCCCACTTTTACTTTTAAGTCCTGAATCTGTCCCGATATGGGGGATTGAATTTCTACTACCTGGCGCGATCGCAGAATAACTCCTTGACCGCTGACGGTGATGGGAATTCTGCCAAAAATACTCCAGAATAGAGCAACGAACACCAATCCACCTAATGCAGTTAAAGGTAGCCAATCTTGAGGATTGACTACTTGCATTAGCTCATCCAGACGTTCCGGTGAAGATAAACGATTTAAAGATTCCTTCCTAAAAATATTTTTCTTTTCTTCAGTCATTGAAACAAGTGAAAACCTTAATAATAATTATTACCGCTTACACGTCTTGCCATCCAGTTAAATCTGGTTCCTGCCAGTGCTGTTTGTTGTAACATATCGAGATCTAATTCTCCCTCATACTCAATATCTCCATCGAGATCCGTATTTTGAGCGTAGCCGTGCCGGATTAAACCACCGCGCAATCGATCGGCTAAAACTACTGCGATCGCACGATAAAATCGAGCAGCAAACTGCATATCCTGTTTTAGTTTAGCCGCTAATTGCTGCTGAGGAATAGCTAACAAAAGCGATTCCTCAAATGATGCAACCGTAGCAGAAGCTTTGCCAGTTTCTACAAAAGACATTTCTCCCACAATTTCGCCACTTGATAATTGATTAATATCTTTGGTGACTCTGCTATTTCCTTCACCAAGAGTAACAGAAACTGCTAATGTTCCATCTATCAAAATGTACACAGCTTCCACAGGTTCTCCTTGTTGGATCAGAATTTTACCCGCAGAAGCATTTACCTGCATCCCACTTTCAATCATCCAATCGATGTCGCTATCATCTAGTATGGCAAAAACAAATAACACTTTTCTCAGAGGCGGTTCGGAAATAACTTTGTTTTTAACTAACAGTGCTGAAACTCGGCGTAACTTATGGGAAAGCTGTGCCGAGATAGTTTGATAAAAACGAGCTGCAAAACCTTCATCTTGCTGAATTTTATTTTCCAATTGCTGAAAAGACAAAATCAGCAAATTAGCCTTTTCTGTTGCCTTAATCGTTGTTAAAGCTCGCTGATTATCTACAAAAGATATTTCCCCTACTATTTCACCACTTGCTATCGTGGCAATTTCCCGCTCGCTCCTATTATTTTCCTGTTCTGAAGAAGAGACAAAAACTGTTAATGTACCTGCCAATAAAATGTACAGTTCGTCGATCGGCTGTGTTTGGCGAATCAGGATTTCGCCCTTAGCTATGCTTTTTGTAATGCCCGTTGCATTGATCCAATCGAGATCGCGATCGCTCAATACACCTAACTTAGAAAGTGATAGTTTCATATGCGGTCAACCAACTTTATATTTGAGGTTTAAGATTGTAGATTGACCCCCTGAACGGTTACCTATTACAACCAATTTCCCACCAAAATAAAAGCTGCCCAATAATAAGGGTGAGAAAAATTTTTATTCTGTAAAATAGCTTGTTGGGCATGACGCAAAGCTGACGCTTTTGTCATATCTTTACGTGACTTTCCTTGATAAACTGCTAACTCTTCATAAAATTTAATCATTAGCAAAGCTGTCGCGTCATCGTTAACGCTCCATAAAGATGCTACCGTACTGCGTGCCCCCGCTCGCATGGCCATCCCCGTCAAACCCAAAACCGCTCGCTTATCTCCTGTTGCGGTTTGACAAGCACTAAGGACGAGTAATTCGATCGGGTTATTTACTCTTGTATCCGCACGTAAAAGACTATCTAGTTCTTTAGCGTTAATGCGGTTATCCCATGTGAGAATAAATGTGTCATTCGCTTCAGAACTGAATTGTCCGTGTGTTGCTAAGTGAACGATTGGAAACGAAGAAATTTTGACTTTTGTTTTAAAATTCGATGTAGTAAAAGACTGATTCAGGAGTTTTTCTGTATCAACTTCACGGGCAATTTTTTCTAATTCAACATTCACACCTGGAAGTGGTGAAAATCCCTGACGAGCTTCACTTAATCCGGCTGTGAGAACTTCCAATTTACCCTTTGCTAAAGGTTGAGAATCTACCAATTTTAGACTGGGGGCGATGGCAACGCTGTATCGATCGACCAAATAATTTTTCCCATCATAAAGGGCGCTCATAGGAATATTTCTGAGGACACCATCCAAGACAAATACGAGAGTTTGAACGCCACTGTTTGCCAATTCTGTTTCCATTGGAGCGAGCAACCAGTTGTATACTTTTTGGGAGGGAGCCAAAAAGTTTTTTACCGAAAGTTGTAACCTGGGAACGGTTAGAGCATCTCGCGCTTGCTTAATTGTCTCTTCGATTTCTTCTTGAGATACCATAGCAGTATAGCGACGCAGAGTTTGCCCAGGCAATGCTAAAATCACTTCCAGTCTATCCCGCAAAATAATTGTCGATAAAACAGCCGCTTTTGGATCGATTTTGTCGATTTCAACAGGGTGAATTTTTAAACAAGCATCCTTAAAAAAATTATCCAGTTCTGCTAACTGAAGAGAATCGATCAAATCCCGCGCTTTTTTAAGATCTGATTCCGCCACTTTTTCTCCCAGTGGTAAAAGTAAATCTACTAATTCCCGGTATACTGGTTCTATGCTTTCTTGAAAAGAAAACTGCGCTTCTGAGCTAATTGCCGCTAAATCGCTGCGGATAGCCTGGAGGGTATTAACTGCTTCGCTATAAGCTGCGATCGCTCCTACTCTATTACCTTGTTGTTTCAAAATTCTTCCCTGTTGCCATTGCCATCGATAGGCAATATCATAAGCCTTCATACCTTGCGCCAAAAGTAACGCTTTTTCCGTTAATTCTTTGGCATAACCCCACTGTTTGTTTTGCTCGTACAATCTACCAAAATTTCCCAATGCGTAAGCTAAGGAGCGTTTATCATTTAAATTCTCAGCTTGTTCGACTGCGGTAGCTAACAATTCAGCTATCTCAGATTTATTGAGCGGATAAACGTCTCCTTGCTGACCCATCTTCATCAGACTATTAGCCAAATTAATCCGAGCATTAATTGCTATTTGGCTGAGAGGTAACTGACTTAAATTTGACTGTATTTGAGGTACTAATTTTATCGCATCTTGCCATTTTTTTTCTTCTATTAACAAACTCAGAATATTCACTTGTACCCGCGTCTGAAAGTATGGGGAAGAAGATGTTTGGAGGGCGTTGCGATAGTAATCTAGGGCTGGTTGCGATCTTTTTTGCAATCTAGCTGTATTCCCCAATCCCGATAAACTTGAAGCTATAAGCTCAGGATCTGACAACTTTTGCGAAATTGCTAAGCTTTCTTGTAAAACTTTCTGGGATCTATTTAATTCACCTACTACCCGGAGAGCGATTCCCAAACTTTGCATTCCTTTAACTTTGATTGGTGTATCCGGTTGTGTTTTTAAGTTGGCATTTATTTGGTCTAAAGTTTCGATCGCCTGACGGTATAGCCCCAAGCGTTGCAAAGCTTGAGCTTGGTTAATCTGGCTTTTTGTTATTCCTGTCAAATCTCCTACTTGTTTGTAAATCTCAGCAGCTTGTTTCCAAGTATCCAAAGCTTCTTCCGGCTGACCGACAGACAATTGTAAAAGTCCTTTTACCTCGAAAGCTTGGGCTAATATCCGTTTTTTTTCTGCGCTATCGGATTGCGTTTGCAAGCGGTTCAGGCTGTTGGTAATTGCTTCATTTGCCTTTGCGAAATCGCCAGTTTGCCGATAAACTAAAGCCAGATTTCGCCAAACCCGCGCTTGACCTAATTCATCGCTTTGGGATGCGTAATTGGCGGCTAGCTGCTGCAAGAGATCGATCGCCTCTTGAAACTGTCCCGTTTCATAAAGTTCCTGAGCTTGTTCTTCCAAACGATTTGCTGTGATTTCGCTTGTTACTTGCGATGATGCAGATACTTGAGAAATAACCAAATCGCGCTTTTCAATTTGTCGTTGAGCGTTTGTATAATACGGCAAGCTTGCCGAAGTTTTTTCTATCCAAATCGCACAGATAAAAGCTAATATTACCAGAGTAAGATAGGTTAAATATTTGATTTTCATTTGCTTATTTTTCCCGATCTCAAAATACTATCTTTGGGCTGATGCGCCACAACTGGGATGAATTAAACTAGGAGGGTGTACAGTAGCGACTGGAGCTTCCGCAGTCAGAATAACTCTTCCGTCCGCAGCAACTATCCAGCCTTGCGCTTCCTGAATTCCTGAGTGCTGAGTGAAAATTCTCCCCCGCTGACCCGCTGACCCGCTGACCCGCTCCCTCACTCCCCCGCTGACCCGCTCCCTTCCTGCCCACTCAACAGCTACAATCTCGCCAGTCAGGGGGTCATTGGGATTGGGAGGTAAACCACCCCGTCCCGTTACTACGAAAGAACTGCTCGCCACTTGTTGAGGAGTGCAAAAGTTTCTGGCAACCAATCCCTCCACATCTATCACATTTGTAGGTAAAACCACTAATCCAGCACTGGTATCCACATCCGGCGTATCAATTTCTACAGTACCGCTGAACTGTGCGCCCAGAGCAGAACTGGCGGTGATGTCGCTGGTCAAATCGTTTGGTTCGTTGCGGAACTGGGTGCCAAAGATACCAATAGTATTGATGCTTACTTGACCGCCTCGGCTATTTGTCGCGTTGGCGGTGATATCGCTATTTTCCAAACCCACCAAGTTATCCGTATTTATATTGATATTCCCGCCTGGGTCGTCACCTGTCGAATTGGTGGTAATGGCGCTGTTGCGGCGTAGTATCAAAGATTCTCGTGTTTGGATATTGATGTTGCCCAGTCCTGCTGTGCTGTCAGCTGTCAGATTGCCAGAGTTATCGAGCTGGATAGAGCCAGCCTGAATCTCCAAACTACCTGCGGCTCCCAACCCCTCGCTGCGTACAGATAAGGCGCTGTTAATTAGCTTACCGCCGAGTGTACCCGTACCAGTTACTTGCAGTAAATCGGTAGCATTTACTGTTAAAGTTCCGCCTGGGCCATCAGCAAAAGCGCCGGCTCTAACTGTTCCCCCATTTTGAACGATTAACTGCTCTGCGTTGATGGTTAAATTTCCGCTGGAATTTGGCCCGAAATTGTCTGCGGAGATTCTCGCTCCATCTCGGACAATTAACCTGTCGGTGGTAATCGTTAACTCTCCCACTTTCCCGGTAGCACCTTCTTCTGCGGAAGCAAACAAGCCGCTGCTACCGCGAATTAAATCAGCATCTGAGGTCGCACCAATTAGTTCAACAGACTCGGAAGCATTGATAATCAAATCCCCTCCATTCCCCTCACTGAAAGTGGAAGTTGCGATCTGTCCGCCACCTTGAATTGTGAGTCGTCTAGTTTCGATCGTCAAATTGCCGCTATTACCCGTAGCTGGCTCCCCCGTAAAAGGATCGAGATTAACCCCCGCACCAATACCACCAGATCCTTTTGGGTCGGGGTTTGTACCGATCAATTCTATAGACTCGGAAGCTCTCACCGTCAAATTACCCGCTCGACCGGCATTAAAAGTATTCGTGCTTACCAATGCGCCATCGCGAATAATTAGCCGTCGGGTTTCCACTGTTAAGTTTCCCCCATTACCTGTGGAATAAGCTTGTGCAGATAAGATGGTGGGAAATAAGGGCTCATTGGGTCTGACTCCAATCAGTTCTACCGACTCGGAAGCAACTACCGTTAAATCTCCTGCATTACCCTCACCGGCAGAGATATTATTGAGATTTGCACCATCTCGAACGCTTAATCTGCGAGTTTTAACGGTTAAGTTGCCAGTTGCGCCAGTTCCTTGTGTGATATTCGATATCTGGGTAAAAATATTAGCCTCACTGAAAGCCGGGTTAAATCCACCTGATAGTTCTACTGATTCGGAGGTATTAATATCTATATTTCCCCCGGATTGGGAAACATTACTGTAATAAATTACCGCTCCTTCGGTCAGCGTCAACCGCCTTGCTTGCACCTGGATATCCCCGCCCCCTTCGCCGCTGGTATCGACGATCGCTGCTTGCGATAAGCTGATATCTCGGAAGTTCTGCACCCCATCGTAATTCAACGCCCAACCACCCCTACTCACCTCCCCTGTTGAGGGGGGAATTGGACTCAAGTTGACAAAGCTGCGATCGCCAACGCTACCTAACTCAATCCGTCCCTGAGATGCTTTCATTGTGCCGCCTTCTAGCAGTACATCACCACCAACTAGGGCGAAAGTGCTACCCACAGGTACTTGAAGCGTCGGTTCTGGGGTGCCGTCGGCACTTCTGTTGATAATCTGACCTGGATTTGCGCCATATTGCAAGCCCAAGGGAAGATTGATGCTGAGCAAGGGAGGAGCTTGGGGATTTGTGGCGCTAAATTCTATACCATCGGCAAATCTGATACTGCTAGCTGTACTGCCGATCAACGAACCGTTGAGGTCTAGTCTGGAATTGGAGCCAAAAATAATTCCATTCGGATTGATTAAAAATAAGTCAGCATTTCCCAAAACTCCTAGCGTTCCCAAAATTTGGGAAATATTGCCTCCAGTTACTCGCGTTAAAATTCTCTCAATACCATCTGGATTGGAGAAATAGGCACCCTGCCCTTCTCCCACGTTGAATTCCCGAAAACTGTGGAACAGATTCCCACCGCGAATTGCTCCACCATCAATGCGATCGCTTGGAAGACCCTTGATTGTCTGGGGAGTAATGACAGAACTTTCGCTGCCTAGAGTAGCATCGGGAACGACCTGCGCTACAGTATTCTGGCTGGATAAGACAACTCCACCCACCCAGAAACATATCCACATTCTCCAGCAGCAGCCTATCCAGCCATAAGTAGACATTTGACAGATTGCCTTCAATAATCAGTCAGACAGCTACATCATAAGCTAGCAATTGTTTAAACCAATGGTTACGATCGCATCTTTATAAGATGTAGCATCTCTAAACAATGAGGCTGAGAATAGCACTATCTGAGGAGTAAGTCGATTTACCCGATCTATCCTGCAATATACCCACTGCCAGCCCATCATAAGCCATGTTTTTTAGCTCGTACCTGCCATATATCCCATTTAAATCGGCGACTTCGACTGTACCGTTACCTTTCCAACGCCATACTTCCATCGTTTCTAGTGCTTGTTCTAGTTTCTCTCTATCCTCAGTCGAAGCATAAGTTAAGTGGAAACATTGTTGATTAACGCAAATACCTGTTGGGTGCCAATAACTATTTCTAGACATAGCTCGTCCAGCAATCGTTCCGCCCGCGACCATTTCTAACTCTTCTTCGTTGAGTTCGTAGTCGTCGAATTCGTCGTTATTTATCTCGGTTTTTTCTTTAGCCCATTGCAGGGCAAATTGCATATCTAAAATTGTAAATTCGTAGCCATTTTCGGCAGCTATTTCTAGAAAAGTTTCCGGGGATTTAGCCGTTTCCAATTGGGATTTTATCTCGCTATCTTGCTCAACAGCTTTACACAACTCGTAAATGGCTTGCTGGGCTTTGATAAAACGCAACTCTTCTGCTGGTAAATCTTCGGCGTTAATCGGTTGAATCAAATTTTGTAACATCAGTAGATACCTCTGAATTTCTTTCTAGTCTGTCCCAATATTCAGTCAATTTCCTGCCCAGTTGCATCCGCTCTTAAATTTGAGTAAAACTAATTTTTGCTGCCACTATTTCTATTTTAGAACAATACTTTCACCAAAATGAAAAATGCTCGATTTGTAGGTTGGGTTTCGTTCCTCAACCCAACTAACGATAAAATGGCGAAGTATTGTTTGAAAAATCGTGGTTTTAACACGAACGCCACTAAGTTTAGATTGTTTGATTAGAGGCTGAGCCTCCTTTCTTTGTTCCCCGGCTGAGCCGGGGAACGAGATGGATACTGTTATCTAAAAAGTAGTCTGCCACCTAGTAGTATCCCAAGTAGGATATTTTTTTGTGCCTACCTTAAAAAAACCGGTTTCTCATGCGTTATTCCGATGTGTTTTTTAGTCTTACTAGAGTAGTCTATCTTAAAAAAGTTATTTTTCCGACTTTAGGTTGTCACATTCTTTAACTCTATCTTCCGGAATAGTATGTGACATCTAAGGTGACGTTAGATCTCAGTAACGTAGGTACTATTTAACATACTAATTCGTAATCAACCGCTTTTGGATACTTGGGGTCAAAACCGCGTTTTAGCCATAAGCAAGCCTTATCCAGCAAGGATTTGGGCAAATTAATTAACTTTACTTATTACTCTTAGCGGCTGTTTTGGGATATCCCGTTTTTGTGGCAATAATAAAAACTTATTTAAATGTCGGCTGGGTTAGGCACGGGCAATAAATTCAGCACCAAAAGCAATCATTAACTTCTCGTGTCCTAACCCACCATCATGCTTTTTTGTAACAGAAGAAACATTTTTGAGCGTAAGCTCTAAAGACCCGTCCAGATTAGGTTAAGCCAGCAAAAACCGGGTTTCTTGTTTGAGCAAGCCACTCTTTATGGCCTAATCTTCTCCAAGAAACCCGGTTTATATATCCTTCATACATATTTGTTTGCAAACAGCCTGTAAGTACGGTAGAGCGACTGTATTTAGAAATCGATCTGCCATTTATTCAGATCGGAAAAGTCGAACGTTTTACCCGCAGTAGACCCGTTATAAACCAAGCCAGTCAAGGTATAGGAAGTTCGTCCATCATTTATTCCATCGGTATCGAAGACTTCGACTTCACCATTACCCTTCCACTGCCATTTCTCCATATATTTGACTGCTTGGGCTAGTAACGCTCGCTGTGATGATGATTCATAGCTTAAGTAAAAACACTGAGAGTCAACGCAAATACCAGTCTCGTGCCAATAACTATTTCGCATCATTGCCAAGGCGCGAAACGTACCGCCGGCGACCATCTCCAACTCCTCTTCAGCGAGTTCGTAGTCGTCGAGTTCGTCGGAGTTGAGTTCTATTTTCTCTAATGCCCAGCCCATCGCAACTTGCAGATCGGAGGCGCTAAACTCATAGCCTTTTTCGGCGGCGATTTCAAAAAAAGCTTGCGGATTTGCAGCGGTTTCTAGTTGGGATTTGAGTTCCGCATCTTGTTCGATCTCCATACAAAAATTGTAAATGGCTTGTTGAGCTTTGACGAAACGGAACTCTTCCGGCGGCAAGTCTTCTGCATTAATTGATTGGATTGGTTCCTGGAACATATGTATTTATCCTTAAATGTCGGTGAAGTGGTTTGTGACAAGTAGATTGGCAGTTACACCCTTCACGTAAATTAATAATACCCTGGAAAAGTTGTTAATTACTTTCGTTGTCGATCTATCTACTGATTAATTGTACATATAGATAGATAAAGCTTTGATAAAGCTGGGCTAAATTTAGATGAAAATACTATGAAATTTTTATCTAAATTTTTGGGATATCTCAGCTTATTTTTACATTTACTATTCTAATCTGACGATAACCGGAAAATTCTGCGATAAAACTACTAAAGCTTGCCAAAGCAAGCAATACTACTGAAATTTCCTTACCAAACTCAACTGGATTTTCTGCTCTTGGAAATTTCCTCAGTGAAATCTCGTAACTTTTCACTCAATTTATGAAGTTTTCTCATAAACTTAATTATCATTTACATAACAACACGCAAGGCAGCACTTCTGGATCTGCCAGCCGAAGCAGCTGGTAGCCAATCCCAGAAGTTCCTTGAAAAAAACTCGGAGTAAATACAGAATTGGGCAACTTAGGAAAAAGATAGCCTCCGGCTTGCTCTGCTCGACGGACAGCCCAAGCGGCCCTTTTTTCGGCAACCGCGAGCAATTCGGGGCGAGACAGCGTTTCGGCAGCAAAGAGCAGCATTTCTATACGTCCGAAATTACCGCAGCAGACACAATCCACATCTTGTAACGTATGTTTTTGCGTTGTCTGTAAACTTACCTGCACATCTCCATCAATTTCATCTGTCTTTAAAATTGACAAACCACCCAAACGGGCTAACCCAATTCCAGTTGCCCCATGACACCAGCTAACCATAAATCCAGGTTCGCCGTTTTGTTGGGCAAAAGCTCGGAAATCGGGCCAATTAGCCGCGACGGCAGAAAATACACTGTTTTCGTAGGCAATACCTTCGCTAGCTGCTTCTAAATAAGCTCGATCTTGCGTCACCTCATAAAGTCGCAACAGCGCATAGGCAATCCCAGCCGCACCGTGAGAAAAACCGGTATACTGCTTCTGTCCCAAAATTTTCCATGCTTTCGGCTTACCGTTAACGCTAGTGCGATGTGCCAGTAAATGCTGACCGCAAATTATCGCTTTATCTAAAACTCCAGAATCTTTTGTTTCTGAGTGTAGCGCCAACAATCCCAAAATTGCCCCAGCGGAACCGCCAATCATATCAAATTGTTTGTCAGATGCGATGATTTCGGGTGTAATTAAATTAGCAATACCCAAAGCATCTTCTATAAGTGCTGGTTCTCTCAAGAAACGACTGGTCATAACTAAGGTGTAGATAATAGAACCCAGACCGGTCGCTCCGCCTATGCCGCGCCGCACAAATCGGCGGGTAGACTCAAAATCGGCAGTTTGCAAAAATTTGCGGATTGACAGCAAAGCTCCCAAAGCTAAATCTCGAAATTGCCTAGTTTGCCTGACATAATCTAAGGCTGATAAAAATAAAGCGATACCGCCATTGCCGTTATAAAAATCTTCGGGCAAAGGCATGAGTTGAAAGCGTTCTACATCGGGAATATAGGCAAAGCTAATCCACTTGACGCTCCCATCTGCACCCCAGATTGCCCGTGCTTGAATTTCGGTAGCGATGCGGGTCGCTTCTTGCAATAATTGTGTTTTGGTTAGCGGGCTAATTTGTGAATATTCAGCTTGATTGATAGATGGGTTATTTTCGCTGGCTGCTTTTCGCGCTAACCTGGCATAAAAAGAACCTTTGATAATTTCTATTTGTTGAGTTAAATCTGTGTCATTTAAGTTTTGCAGTTGATTGACAACATCTTGATAGCTGGGTGCTTTAAAATAATCTTCGATCGGTTTATCTAAGCCAACGGTGAGAGCTTTACTGTTAGTGTAAGCGGCAAAGTAGGGAATATCCAACTGTTCCATCGCTTTGACTTCTGCATGAAAAATCGGCCAAGCATCAGGCTTTTGGGGAGCGACGAGAAAAGCGCGGGCTAAGATTTCCAGTTCGATGCTGCGATCGACTCCATCCCGAAGGAATTGGGGAGCGAGACTTTTTTGTAAAATTGACCAATAAATCCTGGTAGCGCGAAAAATAAATCTAACGGGCTGATTTTGCAATATTTCTAGAGGGCTATCGGGTGCTAGCAGCAATTCTCGCTTTTCTATTAAAAAACGATACATTTGTGCAAAACCAGTTACCATGCGATCGAGATAGCGATCGGGCGATAAGGGAATTCCATTCAAAGTCGCGACATTGCTAGGAATTTCGTTCCCCGGTTCTGGATCGAAGCTGCCTAATGCGCTATTATCGTAGGCAATGCGGTTATTTTTGGTAAACTCCCAATGGGGTAACAATCCCGTGCGTAAAACAGAGTCGGAAAATTGTAAATTTACAGATGTGTCAGCTTCAGTTTGTTCTGCTAAATCGACCATAAGATTTACTTCTTGGTGCATGATACTTTCCATATCGATCAGCACTAAATGTTCGCCGTTAGCGATTAAATTTTCGCGGTGACAATCAACTACTCTGAGTGCATACAGCAGCGCTAACAACATTCCCGAACGTTGATAAAAACGTTGGGCTGCTGGTTCATCTTCACAGGGCAAATGTTCTACGTATTCAACCCAACCGTAAGTTTGGCGATCGCACACTTTTAAAACTTTAAATTGTAAAGGAATACCCTGCTGATTGCACCAAGTTAAAAATTGAGTATATGCCGCTTCTACCCCTAATCCCTTGGGTTTGTAAACTAGCTTTAATCCGGATTCAAAAGTAAGTGCAATCACTGTGTACCCGGAATTATGCGGATCGGATAATGAAGGTTTGATGTCGATGGCTTTGCCCAAATAATTATGTGCAGATGGGAACTCTTTGTGTGCTGAGTGAGAATTCTCTCCTACCGGTATGCTCGTCTGTTCCTCTGCTCCCGCAGGCGAGACGCCTGCACTACCAGGCGAGACGCCTGCGCTACCAGGCGCAACTTGAAACACTTGCTGAATCTCCCAGAGATCCGCTTTGAGGCGTTGCAAAAACTGCGCTGTTGTTTCCACCCAAAAATCCACTGCTGTTGCCATTAATCTCGCCAAAACGGGGTAATTTTGGAAAAATGTCAATAATCCATCCGCCAAAATTTTTTCCATAAAATCTTCATATTCTGCCTTAAATTGCGTCTTGTCAGGAGTGGATTTTCCCAGTATGTTTAGTAAGTTAAGTAAATTTTTTCCCACGGTACGGGAACGGGATAATTCATATTCCAGGGTTTTGCCGCAGATATTTAAGAGTTTGTAAAGTAAGCTGATTTCTAATGTCAGATATGCTGAATTAGAAAGTACTTCTAATGGTAAGCAATCTACGTGGAATGACGGAGAATCGAGACGATTTAATAATTTTTGTCGCGCTACAGAGACGACTGGTAAAAGCACTTCTGCAAAAGGTAATTCATTTTCTTTGTTTAAAGGAAATAGTACATTTGCCTCATTGCCCAGGCTCTGTTTGGGAAAAGATCGATCGTTAGCAAAGGAATAGGCGGTTTGGATTATTTCTCGCAAAGTCTCTGCCCATGCGGGCAAAGCTTGACCATCGACAACAGGAAGCGATCGCACTACCGAGCTGGCTTGTATAATGTTTAACTCATCCCAGGAAAGGCGTTTGTAAAATTTTTCCCAGTTGCCTTGGGAAACTACCTGGCACCAGCGATTCAAGCGGTTATCGTTCAGTTGTGGTTCGATCGCCTCAGCAGAGTTTGTCTTGAGTAAATCAACACATAACCGTTCTGATAAAGAACTGGCTTGGGCAACGATCTGCATTAGATGGGAGTGAGTTACTATCATTTATCTCTGGAGAAAAGTTAAGATCGCAAATTTACCAACTTATTAAATTGCAGTAAAACTGCTTGCACCAATGGTGTAAATTGGTAATGCCAATGTATCATAGAGTTTAAAGATATCTATCTAAAGATAGTGACATCAAAAAAAAGTGATATTATGGATAGTAGGCACATCAGCCTGGGGGATTGCATCTATTGAAGCAACAGATATGCAGCGTAATTTCTGCTTAATCAAAACGAGCATAATTTTCTAGTAAGTCCCTCTAATATGGTTGTAGCTAAATCTGTTAATCGGTTGGGGAGCATTGTCAAAGTGCTATCTCCAGCATTGCTAATTTTCACTAGCTTATCGCCTCAGCTTTTGGCGCAAATGCCTTCTGAGTGGAAAGTCAGTCTGGAATTTCCGCCTGCGGACGATCGAGGCGCACCCGAACGAAGTGCCGGCGGAGGAACTCGCGGTCCTTCCTGTGTCGAGTCCGGTGTTTTACCTGTAACCGCCTTGATGCCTACACGGGATAATGTGGGAACAACAGCGAGTACAAATCCAACGCTTTTTTTCTATGTCCCTAAAACCATCGCCAAGTCGGCAGAATTTGTGGTAGTTGACGAACAAGGCAAAGAAGTTTACCTCAGCAGTTTTCCACTAGCCGCGACTGGTGGCATAGTTAAAGTACACATCCCTCAAAGTGCATCTTTACAAGTAGGCAAAGATTTTGTGTGGCAGTTTGCCCTGATTTGCGATGGGTCAGACCGTAGCAAAGATCAATTTGTTCGGGGCACAATTCGACCTATTGAATTGAGTTCGGATCTCAAGCAAAAGCTACAGCAGGCTTCTTCACCTCTGGAACAGGCCAAGTTGTTTGCAGAGGCTAGGATTTGGAACGAAACTCTGGCTATTGTGGCCGAGCTGCGTAATACTTATCCTACGGAATGGGAACAGCTGTTAAAATCAGTTGGTTTGGAGGCTTTAGCTGCTGAGCCGATCGTCGATTCCTCGACGGCAGAGAAGAGTCAATTAGTAATAGGTAATAATTAATTGCCTCTCGGTAAACAGGGTGTTATTCGTCAGCGGCCACTAGGTACTACCTATTACGATGGTTTGATGTGGGACAATTTAAAAATTTTTTTTGGCAATGGCGGGGTGTGTGGATTACTACTCCCTTAGTGGCGGTGTTGGTAATCCTATTGCGTTTAGTCGGTTTATTGCAGTCGTGGGAGTGGGCTGCATTCGATCGATATATGCAGCTGCGACCTCAGACAAAGGTAGATGACCGGATTGCGATCGTCGGAATTGGTGAATCAGACATCGAAAAACTTGGCACAGCGAACATACCAGATATTGTTTATGCCCGATTGCTGGAAAAATTGAAAGCCAGAAAGCCTAGAGCAATTGGTTTGGATATTTATCGCAATTTACCGGAAGAACCGGGTTATAAAGAATTAGTACAGGTGTTTAGATCCACCCCTAATTTAGTTGGTATAGAAAAAGTAATTGGCAATAAAGCTTGGGAAATAGTCCCCCCACCTCCAGAGTTAAAAGCTAAGCAGCAAGTAGGTGCAAACGACTTGCTGGAAGATGCCGATCGCAAAGTAAGGCGCAGCTTTTTGTATGTGCGCGATCGCGATGGCAAAATAATCTGGAGTTTCGCAGCTCATCTAGCTTTACATTATTTGGAAAAGGAAGGAATTGCTGTCAAAAGAATTGCGGAGACAAAATATCAAATCGGTAAATCGATAATTACTCCTTTTGAAGCGAATGATGGCGGTTATGTGCGATCTGACGCTCGCGGTTATCAAATTATCCTCAATTACCCAAACGGAAACAAGCATTTCAACACAGTTTCTCTGACAGATGTTCTTAGCGATCGACTTCCGCCAGAATGGGGCAAAGACCGCATTATTTTGATTGGAAAAATTGCTGAAAGTGCAAAGGATTCATTCTTTACTCCCTATAGCGGCGGTTTAATCGATCTGGCAGCTCCCATGACAGGGGTCGAAATTCACGCCCAGCTAGTCAGTCAGATGATTAGTGCTGCTCTTGACGGTAAGTCTTTCTTTAAAAGTTGGTCAGAAATTTCGGAGAATTTCTGGATTCTGTTTTGGTCTGGACTTGGTGCTATCTTGACTTGGCGATTGAAAAATGCCGCCAGAGTTAAAAGATTTTCTTTCCTAAAAATAACGGCTCTTTTTTTGGCAGCAGGAGTATTGCTCGGTAGCACTTATCTGGCTTTTTTAGGAGGGTGGTGGATACCTGTAGTACCGCCATTGCTGTCCTTCACAGGATCGGCGATCGCCATTCTCTTTTACCTCGCCCACAGCGCCGCAGAAATTCGCAAAACCTTTGGGCGTTACCTCACAGATGAAATTGTCGCCAATTTGTTAGAAAGTCCCGAAGGTTTGAAGCTTGGCGGCGAAAGGCGGAAAATTACTGTCATCGCCTCCGATTTAAGAGGTTTTACCGCTTTGTCGGAACAACTTTCACCCGAAGAAGTGGTGAAAATACTCAACATTTATTTGGGATACATGACGGATGTAATTACATACTATCATGGCACAATTGATAAACTCATGGGCGACGGGATTCTGATTCTTTTTGGCGCTCCTACAATTAGAGAAAATGAGGCTGAAAGAGCCGTTGCTTGCGCGATCGCTATGCAGTTAGCAATGCAGTCCGTCAATGAAAAGCTAGCTTCCTTGGGTTATCCAGAAATAGAAATGGGCATTGGCATTAACACAGGTGAAGCCGTAGTGGGAAACATCGGTTCGGAAAAACGCACTGAATATGGTGTGATTGGCAATCAAGTTAATTTAGCTTTTCGGATCGAAACATTTACAGTGGGTGGCCAAATTTTTATTTCCGAATCTACTTTTAGCGAAGTTAAATCTATTGTTAGGATAAACGGCGAAAAGGAAATGAAAATGAAAGGTGTTAAACAACCTATTAGGGTCTACGAAGTCGTTGGGATTGGTGAGCCTTACAATTTATTTTTGCCAAAACAAGAGGAAATATTGTTCCCACTGCATAAACCGATTGGAATTCAGTATACGATCGTCGAAGGAAAAATTGTTGAAGAAAGTTTATTTAAAGGCAAGTTAGTCAAGCTTTCTGCTAAAGGAGCGGAAGTACAGATTGACAATGTAGAAGAAGGGTTTATTCCCCCTAATTGTACTAATATTAAACTAAACATTTTAAGCGGAAGATCGACAGAAGTTAGTAAGGATATATATGCAAAAGTTTTAGCAAATTCAGCAGAGAACGGAATATTTTATATCCGGTTTACTGCTAAACCAATCCATATAATCCCATTACTAGAAGTTCTTTCTAAACATACAAATAAAGTTTAAAATCTAGGAATTACACAAATAGACCCGGTTTCTATAAAATTACTTCACTATTTTAGCGTAGGTCGGGTTGAAGCAATAAGCTCAACCTACAAGTTAGTATTATATAAAAAAAGTTTAAAAAAAACCGGGTTTCTAGTCGTTTGGTTCGTAAGTCCTGGAATAATGGTGTTATAGAGCGATTGTTTGTTGGTTAAAAGGCTTCCAAGTGTTAAAACCAAATCTGGCTAAAGCACTACACAAACTTAAAGGAAATCAATCCTTCCTGCTGGACGATCCTGAGAAAGTTTGGGTAGTTCAGTCTGGTACGCTGGCGCTGTTCGCAACTAAAACTGAGGCAAAAGAAGCAACTGGCGATCGCCGTTATTTATTCAGCGTCAGTGCAGGCGAAGCCTTGTTCGGCGTTGCATCGCTTCGGAGAGAGAGGGAAGAAGGAGAGGCGGAGAGTGAGGGAAGACGAGGAGGTTTCCCAGTCAAGAATTGGGAAGATGGTATTTTGGCAGTAACTATTGAAGAGAGCGAACTTTTAGAACTAGATATTGCTGATGTAGCAGCAGAAGTGGCAGCACTCGATCTGCAAATTATTTCTTTGTTGGAAGGTTGGATAGATCGTTTAAGTAAATTAATAGCTGCCTTTGCTATATCATCTGGCGAAAGTAAATTACAGGTTTCCGAAGCGGGTAAGAACATATTATCTAAAGGACAAACACTACAGGCATCTTCTAAAGCAGTGCTTTGGGTACGGGTAACTAAAGGCAATGTCGCTTGGATGGGGATGGAAGAGTTAACTTTAGATGCTGCTTCTCCCAGTTTTCCCCTTGCCGCTTTGACGTGGTTAGAAGCACTCAAACCAGTTGAAGTTATAGCTGTGACAACATTCAATTTAGAAAATGCTACCCAATTGCCGCAAAGTTTAGCTTTGTTTCATAGCTACGTGTGGCGGCAATTACAGAAAGCGCAACAACAAAAACTAGAGGCAGAGTTACAGCAATTTCAGGAATTAGAACAGTTAAATCAACAAGTTACAGAGAGTGCGTTGGGGTCTTTAGCTTCTACCTTCAAGCGTCAGCAGTCGCATTTTGAGGAGGGAACTCCTTTGTTAGTTGCTGCTGGGGCAGTAGGTAGGGCGATGGGAATAACGATTCGTCCGCCAGTGCGATCGCAAACTTGGTTGCGAAGAGATCCGGTAGAAGAAATTGCCCTAGCTTCCCAAATTCGGATTCGTCGCGTTCTCTTAGCTGGTAAATGGTGGCAAACAGAACATGGCCCATTATTGGCATTTACTCAAGATAAACGCCCAGTTGCTTTGTTAGTCGATCGAAACAAGGGCTATCGTTATCTATTATTTGACCCAGAATTGCGGACTCGGACGCTGGTAAATGATGCGATCGCCAATTCGATCGCACCGGAAGCTTATATGTTTTATCGCCCGTTGCCATCAGCAATTAACAAAGCTTTTGATGTATTCCAGTTCGGGGTTAAAGGTTATGAAATAGATCTTGCCAAAATTATGTTTTTGGGTAGTTTGGGAACTTTGTTAGGAATGGCAACTCCTCAAGCTACCGCAATTTTAATTAACTATGCCATTCCTAATGGCGATCGCTTAGTTTTGTTACAAATAGTGCTGGGTTTGTTAGCCGTATCTTTCGGTCAGACAACCTTAAATTTTTCCCAAGGGTTGATTGCCCTGCGCGTTTCCAATGGTATTAACAGCATCTTGCAAACAGCGATTTGGGATAGACTGCTGAGATTGAGCCCCTCGTTGATTCGGCAATTTACGATTGGCGATTTGTTAGTGCGAATTACGTCTATTACTCAGATCTACGGCATTGTCAGCGGTGCAACACAACGCACTTTATTAAGTGGGTTATTTTCCCTGCTAAATCTGGTTCTGATGTTTGTTTACAGCATCCAACTAACTTTAGTCGCTCTAGCAGTAACATTGTTAGCAACAATTTTATCTATTGCCTCTAGTTTAATTCTGTTACGCAAAGAGCGAAAACAAGAGCAACTAGCAGGTGAAATTCAAGGATTAGTCGTGCAACTGATTAACGGCGTGCCCAAGCTGCGAGTAGGAGTAGCTGAACAACGGGCATTTGCAGCTTGGGCGAAAAAGTACAGCGAACAAAATCAACTTACGTGGGAAATTATCACAATTAGCGATATTGTTTCTGTTTTTAACGAGTTACTGTCTTTAGCCAGTTCGATTTTGTTGTATTGGTTTGGATTTGCAGAAATTCAAAGTGCAGCGGCGGGACAGTCAGGTTTGACGCTGGGGACATTTTTAGCTTTTAATGCTGCTTTTGGCACGTTTTTTGGCGGTGTAACTTCTTTGAGCAATACCCTCACCCAGATTATCCAAATTGCGCCTTTGTGGGAGAGGGCGCAACCAATTTTACAAGGAAAATTAGAATCGGATACCCACAAAGCAGATCCGGGTCATCTTCAGGGGCGCGTAGTTTTGGATAAGGTAGTTTTTCGCTACCGGGAAGAAGGGCAGCTAATTTTAGATCGGGTGAGTATTAATGCAGAACCGGGCGAATTCGTGGCAATTGTTGGCCCTTCAGGTAGCGGTAAATCAACGATTTTTCGATTGTTATTGGGGTTTGAAACTCCCCTAAGCGGAAAGATATATTACGACGGTCAAGATTTAGCCCAATTAGATTTACAAGCACTGCGGCGACAGTTAGGAGTTGTGTTGCAAAATGGTCGCCTTATGCAAGGTTCGATTTTTGATAATATCACTGGCGGTGCGTTAGTGTCGATGAATGAAGTTTGGGAAGCAGCTCGGATGGCAGGATTTGCTAAAGATATCGAGCAAATGCCGATGGGGATGCACACGGTAGTGAGTGAGGGTGGCAGCAATCTTTCTGGGGGTCAACGACAGCGAATGGCGATCGCGCGATCGCTTCTTTTACAGCCTCGCATTATCTTACTCGATGAAGCTACCAGCTTTCTCGATAACAACACTCAACAAATTGTCACTGAAAATTTAGAAAAGTTGAATGTTACCAGAATAGTTATTGCCCACCGTCTCAGTACGATCCGTAATGCCGATCGAATTTATGTGATGGAACAGGGGCGAATAGTCCAGGTGGGTTCTTTTGAGGAACTGATTCAGCAACCTGGGTTATTCGCTAGGTTGGTAGCGCGACAATTAGAGGGATCTTCTCTTCATTGAGATTGCGGCCCCGATACATAGCCGGATACAGCCGATTGCTGCACAAAAGCTTGATATTCAATTAGAGGCTCTTGGGTAATGTTGTCCAATTTAACGGACTGTAATAGCTGTTTCCATTTAGCCTCTACAGCTGAGTCATTAGGATGGGAACGACGTAACTGGGCTAGGATGGCTATAGCATCGTACCACAGCTGATTATCTGCATAAACGCCAGCCCGCTCTAATGCTCCTAAGTCTTTTAATTTAGTAACTATATCCGGGCTGGGTTGGACTCGTTTAATCCAGCCATTCACGTAATTATCAGCGCTGCGATCTTTAGGATCGTTAACAATTGCAAAATACCAACGGTAATTTTTCCCGATTTCCAGAGGTTGTATTTCACCGTTGCCAGGAAGTTCTACCCCAAGCACTCCGGAATTGCCATTAGGGGTAAATTTTTTTTCGTAAATTGTATTGCCGTCTTCATCATTAAGCACAAATTCTAGCATTTGTGAATTTGGCGTTGTAGGAACATAAAAATAAAATGTGGGATTTTCTAGAGTAGTTAATCCCTGGTTATTTTCTGGAACCAGAGCAGTTACTGGCTTTGCGGCGACTAATGTTCCCGACCTAGTGCCACCGCCTACCCGTCGTCCCGGTAACCCCTCTGCTGATTCACCGGAATTTGAATCATTTGCCAGTATCGGCATTGTAAAGCTATTTGAAAAAATTGTCAGTAGCGATGTTAAACAAATGGCAGCAATTATCTTTCTATTAAAGATGACCCTAAACATATTGCTTGGTTCTCAACTTGCGCTATATTTGATACTAGACTTGTTTTGATAATAAACTTGTTTAGCTTAGAACTACCACCGTAATTATTCGTAATTTCAATAATTTAACAAATATGTATCTTGCGAAATACGACTTTTGCCAAAAGGATATTTTTTCTGATTTTTCCTAGTTGTCAGCTTTGAGCGAAGGCCCAAAGCCGATCGTAGCCGATCGCTCTTTTTAATGACGTCTTCCAGGAAAATCGTATAGTTAGCTATTTTGCTTAACTCACAACTATTGAAAATCTGCCTTGCGGGAGATCGTTGCTGGACAATTAGTATCATAACTTTATCAAAATACGTAATTATACTTACTGTATAGTTAAGAAGTCTTCTCAAGTATTACCTCATTAGCTTAAAAAAGGCTTGTATCCAGCAGATTAGGCTTGGAATACTTAGTTAAACCGCTAAAGCTCCATGAAAAGCAAATTTTGTATATTAAAACACATTTACTCAGCAGTAGATCGAAAAATCCGACAGCGAGAATGCCCGCTCGCAAAAACATAGCTGACGAGGCAGAGTAGAATTGTCAATAAAGATGCGATCGAAACAAAAGGCTCACTGGACGGATAAGTTGCACAATAAAATCAGGATCGCAAGCTGTATATCCCGTTAATAGTATTTAAGTAGTTCACTCTTTTAACGTTTGTGACCGATCGGCTTTCTAAGAAAATACATTCGCTGTTGCTTGCAGCCAGAAACCAGGAGACGCTGGGTAAACTTACCCAGATCGTAGCTCTGGTTTGGCAAAAACCTGTTTTGACTGGTAGCTTACTCATTGCGGGTTTGCTGCTGGGAGTCAGACAACTCGAAGTTTTGCAACCTTTAGAGCTAGTGGAATTCGACCGCGCTACCCAATTTCAACCCGAACTCGAACCAGATCCGCGAATTTTAGTCATCGGAATTACAGAGTCAGATTTGCAAGCCCAAAAGCGATCGCCTGTGTCCGATCGAACCGTCGCTACCCTCCTAGCAAAGCTGCAATCCTATCAGCCAAAGGTAATTGGTTTAGATTTGTATCGGGATTTGCCCCAACCACCCGGTCATGCAGAACTGTTGAAGCAGTTGCAAGCGCCTAACATCATCGCGATCTCCAAGCTGGAGAGTAACGATAGCAGAAATGTGCCGCCTCCACCAGGCGTGCCAAAAGAACGAATAGGGTTTAATGACTTAGTTCTCGATCCGGATGGAGTAATACGCCGGAATTTAATGTATGCCTATACAAAAGCAGATAAATTTTACTCGTTTTCTCTGCGAGTAAGCCTTAGCTATTTAAAAGATAAAAATCTTGACTTTAAGGTTTATTCTAACTCGCTCCAATTAGGTCAAAAAACTTTTTTACGTTTAAAACCTTATTCGGGTGGATATCAAAACATTGGTGCCCAAGGATATCAAATACTGTTGAATTATCGAGGCAGAAAAGTAGCAAGGCAGGTAAATTTAACCCAAGTTTTGAACGGCTCTATCCAAAAAGAGTGGGTGAAAGATAAAGTCGTACTGATCGGCACAACAGCACCGAGCGAAAAAGACCTTTTCTTTACTCCCTACAATGCGATCGACAGACAAGAAGCCGCTATGCCTGGGGTGCTAGTCCACGGTCAAATGGTAAGCCAAATCCTCAGTACCGTCTTAGACGATCGACCTTTATTTTGGTTCTGGCCTCAGTGGGCAGAAGCTTTATGGATATGGGGTTGGTCGCTAGTAGGAGGAATTTTAGTGTGGCGCTTTCGCCATCCACTATCATTAGCAATAGCTGCAACTGTAGCAGTAGCAGGATTGTTTGTTGTTTGGTTTATCTGCTTTACTCATGCAGTATGGATACCCTTCCTAGTGCCGACACTGGCATTGGTAACGACTGGCGGCACGAGCGGAATTTATAAATTATTCTACAATGCTTTTTACGATCCTTTGACGGGTCTACCAAACCGAGATTTATTCTTGAAGGAATTGCAAAAATCCATCGATCGCAGCAAAAGCCAGGTTAATTACTTATTTGCAGTCATCTTCCTGGATCTCGATCAATTCAAAATATTTAATGAAGGTTTAGGACACCAAGCTGGAGACGAAATATTACGTATCATCACCCAAAGGTTAAAGGCCATTCTCCATGCTAAATATACAGTTGCACGGATTGGAGGAGACGAATTTGCTATTTTGCTCGCAGATATTAGCAATATCGATTTAGTAACTCTCGTTACTGACAAAATCCAAAAAAAACTGTATTCACCCTTTAATTTAAAGGGACAAGAAATATTTATAACTGCTAGCTTTGGTATTGCTTTTAATCAAACCGGGCACAATTATAAACCAGAAGAATTGCTGCGAGATGCCCACACAGCTATGTATCGCGCCAAAGCATTGGGTAAAGCACGCTATGAAGTTTTTTCTGTAGGTATGCGTACCCAAGTTGTCAGCCGCTTGCAGTTAGAAAATGACTTGCGTCGAGCGATTGCTTCTGCAATAGAAGGAAACAGTCAAGAGTTAAGCGTCCACTACCAGCCGATCGTATCTTTAGAAACTGGGAAAATCGCAGGCTTTGAAGCCCTAGTGCGTTGGCAAAATTCCCAAGGCAAATTCATTTCCCCAGTAGAGTTTATTCCCGTAGCGGAAGAAACTGGTTTAATTGTTACCTTGGGTGAGTGGATATTGGAACAATCTTGTCGCCAGCTGCGTATTTGGCAACAGCAATTTACCATGCAACCAGAATTAACAATCAGCGTCAATCTTTCTAGCCAACAGTTTGCTCAACCAGATTTAATAGAAAGAATCGAACAAATCCTCAAAAAAATAGGACTAAACGGCCATAGTTTAAAACTAGAAATCACAGAAAGTATGGCCATGAAAGATGTTGATTCTACCATTGCAAAAATCTTACGTTTAAAAGCTTTAAACCTCAAATTCAGCATTGATGATTTCGGTACTGGTTACTCATCTTTGAGCTATTTACATCGCTTTCCTGTAGACACATTAAAAGTCGATCGTTCCTTTGTCAGTCGCATGGAAGAAACGACTGAAGATGCCGCGATCGTTCAAACTATCGTCATGCTCAGTCATATTTTAGGTATGGATGTAATTGCCGAGGGGATAGAAACAGCATCGCAAATGGAAAAACTGCGGATATTGCAATGCGAATACGGGCAAGGCTATTTCTTTTCTAAACCCTTGCACGCTGAGGCAGCAACCGCTTTGCTTAGCCAATATACTAATTCAGTTTAATGTTTCTTTTATCAACAAATCTTACTCCCTTCCCACTGTAAAATTATCGATCGCAAGTTACCTGTTTTTGTTTTCTCCCCCACTCCCCCACTCCCCCCATGCAATACATATTCTTTGAGTGGGAAAGGAGTAATGGACTGGCTCTCTATAAGGGAGCATCATCCAATGCTGCAATACCAGCATCGGAATCCTGAAAGCTGGAGAGAACTATTTCAGTTTGCACAATTTGTTGTTTTATCCATCCAGAAAACAAGTCAGAAATAATTTTACTGCGTACCGTAGCGTCTAACTTCGGTTGAATTACTTCTTCAACAAAAATCAGGTGCGCTCCTTTAGAAGTCACTACTGGCTTGATAAGTTGGGGCGGAGTAGCTGCGAAGACGGCAGCAGAAATCTCCGGTTTTAAATCGCTGCGGCGCAGTGTACCCCGATATCCTCCACAGCGGCGCAACTCTTTGTCATGGAGATATTGGCAGGCAACTTCATGGAAACTCATTTCATCTTCCCCAATAGCATAAAAAAGTTCCATTGCCAAATCTTCATCATCTAAAATTACTTCGTACATGACGACCTGAGCGTAATTGAGTAGATTCTCCACAAAGAATGGTTCGACTTTATCTGCGAACAGATGTTCGGCTAACTTTGAAGAAGTGACGCTAAAATAAGCTATTTCTTCTAAGTCGTCTAGAGATAGGCTATGTTTTTGCAACCATGCCAGGGTTTGGTCAGTGCGTCTGAGGTTGTTTGCCAACCGGATGTTGTCTGCTGATTTCTGAAGTTCTTCAGGCTCTACTTTGATGCCTAGTTCTTTCGCTTTAGAAGTGATAATTTTGCGGGTAGCGATATTTTCGAGAAATGTGGGTATTTGGCAGGATAGCTTGATTTGACGGATCAAATCTTCGGGGTAGACTGTGATATTTCGCATGATGTACGTCTTTGTAAAATACTTGAAACAAGCACTCAAAGCCAAGCTATACAGACAGGGAATTAAAAAACTTTTTCTAGAGTTGCAGACCGTCTTTTTGTAGTTTCTTAAAGGGATCTAAGATGAAGTCAATGACGCGACGCTGACGAACAATTACTTCTGCGGTTGCTGTTTGACCTGGATTTAGGTCTATGCGTTTGTTTTGGGCTTGAATGTAAGTGCGATCGAGCGTGATTTCCAGTTCGTAAGTTTCCACCGTTCCTCGATCTGTTTGTGTAATCTTGGAGTCGGGTGAAATCCAAGTTAGGCGACCGTCAATAATGCCATAATCTTGGAAAGGATAGGCATCAAATTTAAGTTTGACGGGCATTCCCACGCGCAGAAATCCGCTTTCTGTGCTACTTATATTAGCCCTTAGCACTAGGGGGGCTTCTTCAGGTGCAATTTGCGCGATCGTCTGACCGGGTTGCACTACAGCGCCAGCACGTTCGATCGGCAACTGAAAAATAGTTCCTTCTACTGGCGATCGCAGCACTCGCTGTCCTAACTGAAATTTCAAAGATTCAATCTGACTTTTACTCTGCGCGATTTCAGCGTTGAGTGTTGTTATTTGCACTTGCAAATCTTTCAGTTGTTCTTGACTTTTAAGCACAGCTAATTTACCTGCTTGTAGCAAGCTTTCGTAGCCACTTTGCTGCTCTTTTACGTATGACTGTGCTTGCTCGATCTCGGTCTTAGCTTGATGAAGCATTTTCTCATAGCCGCCCTGCTGTTCTTTCAGCCTTGCTTCGGCTAATTTAATATCAGCATTAGCTTGATGAATCATTTTGTCATAGCTACCTTGCTGCTCTTTTAACCGCGCTTCGGCTAACTTAATTTCAGCATCAGCTTGATGAATCATTTTGTCATAGCTACCTTGCTGCTCTTTCAACCTCGCTTCGGCTAATTTAATCTCAGCTTCAGCTTGCGATCGCAACCGTTCGCTCTCTTCTGCCAACTGTTGTTTTTCTACTACTTTAACTTCCGGAACCACACCTTGCTGCCAAAGTTTCCGGTAGCGCTCCACTTCTGCCATATCCTTTTTATAACGGCTGTCTGCTAAGATGTAGGCCGTTTTAGTTGCGTTGATATTTTGCCGCGCCTCTTCGATTTGAGCTAGTTTTTCCTGTTGTAAAGTATAGGCAGTTTTCTTTGCTTCCAGATTTTCTTGCGCTTCTTGAATTTGAGCTAGTTTTTCCTGTTGCAAAGTATAAGCAGTCTTGCTAGCTGTGAGGTTTGCTTGCGCCTCTTGAATTTGGGCTAGTTTTTCTGCTTGCAATGTATAAGCGGTCTTGTTAGAATTCAGGTTTTGTCGCGCCTGCTCAATTTGCGCTAATTTTTCTAAATTTTGCGCCTCGTTCTGTTGCTCTTGGGCGCGAATTGCAATCAACAATTGGTTTTTAATTAGTTCCAACTGTGCCATCCGATTTTGTTGACCTTCCAATTTCGTTTCGGCTTGCTGAAGGTCGCTGCGGAGTACGTCAGATTCCAATTCCATCAGAACCTGTCCAGCTTTTACCCTTTGCCCTTCTTTGACGCTAACTTGGATGACAGTTCCGGGAACGGCAGCATCTAATCTTTGAGTTGCACCAGAAGGTTCCAGTCGCCCTCTCGCAGTACCAGTTTCATCGACTTTAGAGAGCATTGACCAGGGTAAAACGATGCCAGCAAATACTAGCATCAAATACAGCAATCCCCGCGTCCAAACCTGGGGCAATGTATCGATTAGTTCTTTACTTAAAGGCGACCAATCATCAGCGGGAGATTCAGATATTTCTGGCGATCGATCGCTAATATTTTCCGCCAAAGTTTGGTCGGTGAGGGAATGACCGTTCCGACTGGTAATAGAATCTAGCGTACTTCTTGTGTTTGGCATTGTCGTGTGCGTAAGGGTAAAAATAACTGAATTTAGCCAACGGCAGTTAGCTGTTGCTGATTGAGGTAGAAGTAGTGACCCCGTTTTGCCATTAATCGATCGTGGTCGCCACTTTCAACCAATACCCCTCGATCGAGTACCAAAATTAAGTCAGCATTTCGGACTGTGGAAAGGCGATGAGCGATGATTATGGTTGTTCTGTTTTGGGAAATTTTGCTCATGTTGGTTTGAATGATTCGCTCCGATTCAGCATCCAGGCTGCTGGTAGCTTCATCTAAGATCAGCAAGCGGGGATTTCCTACTAGGGCGCGAGCGATCGCAAGGCGCTGTCTTTGTCCCCCAGAAAGCATTCCGCCGCCTTCGCCGATTTGCGTTTCGTAACCCATCGGCAGGTCTTTAATAAACTGATGTGCCCCTGCTTGTTGGGCTGCTTCAATAATTTCATCCAGCGTCGCTTCTGGGTGTCCTACGCTTATATTTTCGCGAATTGTACCGCCAAAAAGGAATGTATCTTGATCGACAACACCAATCTGAGAACGCAGCGATCGCAGCGACACGCTCGTAATATCGTAACCGTCGATCGAAATCTTTCCTTCTGTGGGCGGATAAAGACCCAAAACTAGCTTGGAAATTGTAGTTTTCCCGGAACCGCTGCGTCCGACTAGGGCGACAGTTTGCCCTGGCTGTGCTTCAAAGCTGATGTTTTCTAGAGTATTGGAATCGCTGTCAGGGTGATAGCGGAAAGTGACTTTATTGAAGTGAATGTGACCGCGAATTGGCGGTAAAGATTGGCGAATTTCGTGTTGTAAATCTTCTTCTGGCTCCGCGTCAAGCACATCGTCGATGCGTTCGACGGAAATGACAACTTCCTGCAATTGATTCCACAATACAATTAGTCGCTGAAACGGACGAATAACGTTACCGAGCAACATATTAAAAGCAACTAATTGCCCGATAGTCAGTTGATTTTGAATCACTTGCCAAGCTCCAAACCAAAGTAATGCTGTGGTTGCCACGGCTTCGATCGTGGAGCTGAAGATGATAATAAAATTGTTGAAAACTTTCCCGGAAAATGTACTTCTAATGGATTTGTTAAACAGTTCTTCCCAATGCCAGCGTACTGTCCGCTCGATCGCCATCGATTTGATAGTGCGAACACCGCCCAGAGCTTCTATCAAGTAGCTATTCTCAGCGTTAGAAGCGCTAAATACTTCTCGCGAGATGCGTTGGAAAACAGGCGTGGCAATCAGCGTCAGTAACAGAAATGGCGGTAAGACTAATAACACCAGCGCTGCCATTCTCCAGCTATACCAAAACATCAATGCCACATAGACGAAGACTGTCAGTAAATCGAGAAAGATTGACAGCGATTCTCCAGTTAGGAAACGTTGAATTTTGCGATTTTCCTGCACGCGGGAGATGATGTCTCCCACATAACGGGACTCAAAAAATCTGAGCGGTAGCCGGAAGGTATGGCTGATAAAACCGATAATTAGTGCTAAATCGACTCGGTTTGCAGTATGGTCGAGAAGATATTGCCGCAGTCCGGTCATCAGGACTCGGAAAAGGCTAAAGATGAGCAAACCAAAGCCTACTGCTGTTAATGTCAGTTCGCTGCGCTGCACTACTACTCGGTCTAATAGCAACTGAGTGAATAAGGGTGTAACTAATCCAAATATCTGAATAAAGATGGAAGCAGTTAACACTTCCAACAGCACTAGCCAGTGGGGTTTTAGTAATTCAAAGAATCGCCAGAAAGGTTGGCTGGATTCATCGACTTCTTTGAGGAAAGGTGTGGGTTGCAATAATAATAAGTAGCCAGTCCAACCAGCTTTGAATTCTGCATGGGTGAGGTTGCGTTGACCGATCGCGGGGTCTGCAACGATAACGCGATCGCGAGTTACTTTGTAGACTACGATGTAGTGTTTCCCTTCCCAGTGAGCTATGGCAGGCAAGCTTTGTTTGGCAAGTTTGTCAAGGCTGGCTTTTACAGGTCTGGTAGAAAATCCGATACTTTCTGCTGCTGCTGCTAAACTTCGTAAAGAGGCACCGTTGCGATCGACATTGGCAAGATCCCGCACTCTATTGATGCTGAAACGCTTACCCCAGTAGCGACCGATCGTTACCAGACACGCAGCACCGCAGTCAGACGCACTTTGCTGTTTAAAAAACGGATAGCGTCTGGTAAAACCTTGCCACAATTGACCAGCTGCTACTGTTGGACTGGGAAAGTAAGCTTTAGCGATCGATTTTGGATTTTGGATTTTGGATTTTGGATTGGGGGGTTGGCGATTTTGGATTTTGGATTTTGGACTGAATTTTTCTTTGCTCCTGTGCGCCTCTGCGCCTCTGTTCCTCGGCTGCTCTACTCGTGCTGGGGGGGTTTCCTCTCCTATCAATTGAGTTAATTGCGGCAAGCTAGAGAGCGCTTTTTCCCAATCGGAATCGGTGAGGATATGAAGTTCGGTTGGTTGAGTTACCTGCCAATTGCGATCTTTATCTTTACTCAATTGGGAAGGTGCGTAGATGCTTCCGGGGGTGAGTTTTTGGCCTGAAGAATGTAGGAGTTCGCCACGGTGGAGGAACCAAAGTTTGCAATCTTTGAATAGGGGTGCGGGGAGTTTTCCCACATCGAGGTTATGCTGTTCCAAAAGCGATAGCACTTCGATCGCTTCCCCACCGGGAAAATCCCGAAGGGAACCACTTTGTTTGCACAACAGCAACAAATCCCAAACTACAGCCTTACGGTAAAGATGTTCTCGGATATGCGGATATTTCTGAATGAGGCTTTGCAGAAATTCGCCAGGAAGATAACAAAGTGTGAGGTTGATGGAAGCTCTCGCAGCATAAGGCTGAAAGTCTTCTTCCCCAAAGAGAGTTAGCTCGCCAAATGATGCGCCTGTTTGGAGTGTAGCGATTAAGTTATCGTCGCGATCGAGCAATCTAACTTTACCAGCAAGGACTGCATATATACCTACTGTCGCGTCTGCTGCCTGCCAAAACAATTTTCCTGCTGTTGGTTCTCTTAGCTCAAAAAGCTGGAAATATTGGGAAAGTTCTGATTCCGGAATTGCCTGAAAGAGGCTTTGGCGGAGTTGTTGAGTTATATCTTGTTTGGAAAATCCTGATGGCTGTTGAACCATAGCTTTCTCAAATATTTAAGTAGGTCTATTTAGTGGTTTCGATGATATTAAAGGGTGAAAAAAAATCTGGTACTGAAGTAGGCTGTAAATCGTGGATGGTAATGCCAAATTTCTTAGTTGTGGGGAAATCGGTTGTTACTTTTTCCGGTTTCGATCGCGTGGATAGTCCCATTTGCTTGAGCAGGCGGTTAATGTGGCGATCGCTGACCGCAATCCCCAATTCTTTGGCTAAATGTTTCCCCAACCATTGCGCTGTCCAGCGCTCAAATGAATAGCCATACTCGCGGGGACTGTGATTCAGCAATTCTTTTAAGCGATCGAGATATTGAGTATTGATAGTCTTGGGACGACCGATGGGTTGCTCGTTCCATTGGTGCGCTTTGCCTTCTCGTGCGATCGCAATCCAGTACCGTGCTGTTTCTTGAGTACATCCCAGCTCTGCACATATTTGCGTTTGCGATTTACCTTCATCTGCCAAAAGGATGATTTCTATGCGACGGCGGTACTCCGGTCGTAACTCCGTTTCCATACTTTTGAGTAAAAGCTTTCTTTGAAAAGGTGTCAAAAGTTGAACCTGACTTGCCAAAGTAATTCCTCCTTTCTCGATTTCGTTCATTTGTCTAATTCCCGCTGTTTTCAACTTTTAAGTGTTATATGACAAACAGAAACAAGGAAAAATCCTTGTTTTCTCCCAAAACTGAAAAAAATTTGACCTAAGCTTAATTTTCCTGGCTCAGGTTAGTACAATTCTCGGCTTCGATGCTTATTGCTTAGCTGGAAGGTTCGATCCCTTCCCCAATCGATCTGGTACTAACTAACCAAAATTCCGTATTTTTTGTCTAACTTGTGGGCGCTTCCTTACCTGTTAAGCTTAATATTCCTCCTTATATAGTTTTCTGTTAATGCAGCTTATCTTACAAAAACCCAAAAATATTTCTACCTAAATGGGTATAACAATATCGTTAATTAACCCGAAAATTAATGTAATATTATATACAAATATTTTTTATTTTAGAGTAAAACTAAGTACTCTGCTCTGGCAACCTTTCTCACCTTCTTTATGGACAAAGCTCAAACCTGAGAGTACCGAAATAAGCGCAGGGCAAAATTAAATGTATTAAAGATCACAATTATTCCAGTCAGATCGGCATCTATCTTCATATAATCTTTATATTTGCAGTGGTATTTTAAAGTTTTTGTAAAGCAGCAATTCAAGAAAGCACCCATCCAAATAAGCTTAAACGTGTAAATTTAACTACCTTGTACTCATCAACAAATAAGCAAAAAGTTCTGTATGCTGCTATATACCGTCATTTTTTTGGCAAGCAATTGCTGTGGCGAGCGCTACCTCATCTAATTTGTGCCCTAAATACATAAATACTTACATAACCCTCTGCTATTCAGTCAATTAGCCCTTACTTTAGTGCCAGCTTAGAAAGACATAATTCAGGTAGTTATGTGTTTTAGTTAAAAAAGACCTAATTCAGGCAATTACGTCAAATAGCAACGCTGTTAAGGCATGGTTAAATCAGCCACGAGAAAGATAGAAAAGTAATTCTTATTTTTCCTAAGATAGAGATAATTTTAAAAATCTTCCTATATCAATAAGACGCGATCCTAAAGATAGATACTAATTGCCATTAAAAAACGACATAATACCCTAACTTAGATACAAAAAATAGTCTGAAAAAGATTGACACGCCTGGTTTAAGTTCGTTATCAATGTAATTAAGAACGGGACAAGAAACAGTCAAGTTCTTCAAGCAAAGCAATTTTGTCTGATTCACTTATTACTCATCAAGGAGAACAAACAATGTCTGACATCAAAATTACCGACCTGTTGGCTGGATCTGAATTCTTTGCTGATGATGAAAGCTTTATGAATGATTTGGCTGAAGAAGAACTCACCGTTTGGGGTGGTGGCGGCTTGCTCGACAATAGCATTAGCGGTATTAGCGGCGAAGAGAGCATCCTTAATAGCCTTGAGATTAGCAAAAGCGTAGTTAGCGTTACTGGCGACGTTAGCATCTCTACCTGAAGCTGCTAGGAGATTGTTTGCGCCCACTCTTTAATTCGCCGAATACTATTTTGACCGACTAGGGTTTGGAACATGAAATTCATGTTTTAACCCTAGTTGTTGAGTAGAGGATGAAAAACGAAAATGAACTCATTTCTATTAAGTTCTCAAAATGTTTTTGAGTATTTAACTCGGTTTGCCATTTGCTCTCAGTCAGACCGGGATTTGAGCAAAGTTGAGCTAAAGGTTGCCAAAAACTTTAATTTGTTACTGAGTTTGCCAGACGATCGCAAACTTCTGGTTAAGCAAGAGCGCTATAACAAAGAAGGGAAAACTGCGGGCGAATTTTTCAACGAATGGCGGATGCAGGAGTTTTTACAACAATCTCCAGAACTCAGCTACCTCCGTCCGCTACTTCCGGAGGTGCTAAATTTTGATGCAGAAAACGCAATTATTGTTTTCAACTACCTAAATGACTATCGCGATCTAGCAAAGTTCTACGCCAAGGAGAAGGTTTTTCCGACAGCGATCGCATCTGCAATTGGAGCCATTATAGCAGCGATCCATCGCGCTACTCTAGATCGTCAGGATTATCGGGACTTCTTCACGCAAAATCGCCAAGGAGTAGCCAGTTATAGAATTACGGACAGTGTGCGGAAGTTGGATCGAATTACCCCGGAAATTTTCGGTCAAGTACCCGCAGACGGAATCAAATTCTTCACCCTCTACCAGCGTTATGAAAGTTTAAGAACGGCTATTGCAGAACTTATTGCCTCTTACGAACCTTGCTGTCTCACTCATAACGACTTAAAGTTGAACAACATATTACTGCACGACGATTGGGAGCAAGCCCTCTTAAAAGCAGAACCATCAGAAAGCAGCATCGTTCGACTGATAGATTGGGAACGCTGTAACTGGGGAGACCCTGCGCTTGACTTAGGTACGATCATCGCCAGCTACTTACAAATCTGGCTGATTAGCTTAGTTGTAAGTAAAGCAATTGAGATGGAAGAATCTCTCCGCATGGCGATGATACCACTCGAACAAATCCAACCTTCAATTGCTGCTTTGGTTAGTGCTTATTTCGGTAACTTTCCAGAAATTAGAGAGCGTCGTCCCGATTTCTTAAAGAGAGTCATGCAGTTTGCCGGTATTGGCTTGATTACGCAAATTCAGTCTCAGATACAGTACCAAAAAACTTTTGGCAATACGGGTATTTGTACGCTTCAGGTTGCCAAGGGTTTACTTTCCCGTCCGGAACAGTCAATGGCGACTGTTTTTGGCAATGCGGCATCTGAAATAACTGGTTTCATTCCTGCGATCGCTTGAGTCTTTCTAGTGAAATTAAACTATTATGCAATTGGTAGATTCTCTTAAAATTTTACAACCAACTGTATCTGGCGATCGAGTGCTGGATTCTCTGCAAGACATCGCCAATAAAATGCAGATTAAATCCGACTTCTGCATTAGCCATCCCGATTACAAACCCTTAGAACTTCCAGAGGAAGTAGCATCCCGTTTCCAAAGCCTACCTTTGGAGCTTCGCAACAAGTATCTCAGTTTACGATTGCGAAGTTTTTTGTACGGAATTTATTACAACGCCTCGTTGCGAAAATCTCTGGCACCAGAAGCTGATTCAATGGATTTAGAAGCTCAGCAAAATCTGGAAAACAACACCTATTTGGGAGTAGACCTAAAATTTTACGATCGATTGCACGAAAGCAATTGTGGGGAAGGCTATTTCGATCCCGGTTGGAGTGTGCTAAAACAAGAGGATGATGGCAGCCTAGCAGTCACAAAAAACAATTTGACTTTGCACATCCAGCGCGATCGCCATCTACGATTAGAGGATAAATCCGCTGCTGTCGGCGATGCGGTTGCTATCCGCAAACCGCGCAATTTAGTTCAAAATGGCTTTTACATGGCAGTCGGCAATAAAGGTTCGCAACGTCTCGACAATTCAAATGTCGATCCTCAAACGGTGCGAATTTACTTTAATTTAACGCCTGAAGGTGCGGTAGCGATTATGGCTGCTATTACAAGACACCTGAACGAAATTTCTATTCCCTTTTCGTTCAAAGCTCTCTACAATCCTTCTGCCTACGAACGCTACGATAGTGCAGTTCTCTACTTTGCAAAAGGTAACTATGAAGTAGTGCGGCAAGTGCTTCAAACCGTTTATACAGAAAAGCGATCGCATTTTCAGCCAGAAGTGCCTCTGTTCACCAAATTGCTCGCGCCGGGACTTGCTCTAGCGGAAGAACCCGATCGCAAATTCACTACCAAAGAAAGTTTCGGGACGCATCGCTGCCAAATAGTTGCTAATGGTTTACTGGAAGCTTGGCAAAATGGGGATGACTCTCCAGATAGCCGTATGGCATCTATTACAAAAAATTTCTCTCTTTTGGGGATTTCGCTATATCGGTGCCTCTTTTCACGACCACGATCTAGCTCATCAGTGGTTGCACAACCCTTTGTTAGATGTGGTGATGGTGAGACACAATATTGCTCACCGTACTGCCCAAGATCGAGTCTTTCCTTATTTAGATGCCGAAGACCCGCAGCGACCCGGTATTGTCACCTTTAAGTCTGCTGGTATGCACACTTCCCTTTACAAAGCGCCTGCGGGTCTGCCAACAGAATGCTGGCGACCTTCCGTTCCAGATTTGTATCGCTATTCTTTGAGCCAAAACTGCGTGGATGTTTGCTTGACGGGTCTGCGGCGGCGCGAAGAGGTGGATGCGGCGATCGCAGCTGTCCAGCAAGGCAAACTCACACCCCCTGAAATTGATTATCTCAACATTTACGGCGACTTACATCGCGATCGGTTAAAAATCCAACAAGTCCCCTCTGAAAAATTGCTTTATCGATCTTAAAAGTAGGGTGGGCATTGCCCACCTTATTCCTTCAAAACCTAAAACTACAGACTTAAGGAGAAAACCGCAATGCAGAAAACAATGGAAAAAACTCAATTGCAATTTACACAAGAATCTTCACTGCCAAAAATCCCCCCTTTAACAGATGCAGATATTATTGCTTACCTGCGCCGTAATTACAAATTTGCTGAAATTGCAACTAATGCCGAGCGCGATGCGCTGATTTTAGCGATATGCGATCGACGCGGCATTACTGTTGCCGAGTCAGAATTACAAGCAGCCGGAGATAGCTTTCGCCTCGAACATAAATTATTGAGTTCTTCTCAAACCTTATCTTGGCTTCAAGAGCAGCGAATCGCGGTAGAGGATTGGTCTAGTGGGATTAGAGTCGCGCTACTTACCAAGAAACTAAAAGAACAACTTTTTGGCGCATCAGTCGATTCATATTATATCAACAACCGCAAAAATTATAAACGCATTGCTTTCTCTCAAATTTTATTAGGCGAGGAAACAGAGGCTTTGAAAATAGCCGCTGCACTTCAACAAGACAAAGCCGCCTTCTGTGCTTTAGCACTAGAGTATTCTAAAGATCGACAGTCTAAACAAAATGGTGGTTTTGTTGGGATTCATTTTCTTTCCAGATTGATGCCGGAGGTAGCAGAAGCTGTCTCGGAAGCGAAAGAAGGTGAGGTAGTTGGGCCAATTCAAACTAAATTTGGCTATCACATTATCAAAATTGAAAAAATGTTTCCTCCCCAACTTAGCGAATCAGTTAGAGACGAAATTTTAGAATCTCTTTTCAAAAATTGGTTAAAGGATGTTTGACTTTTATAGCTAGGGACTAGGGGAAGAGTGGAAGAGTGGGGGAGTGGGGGAGTGGGGGAGCGGGGGAGCGGGAGAATTAATATTTTCCCTTTTCCCTCTTCCCTAGCCCCGACGCCCTAACCCCTAGCCCCTAGCCTAATACCACACGAAACCCGATACTGGGGTATCGAAAACTACCATCGTAGCAAAAACGATAGGCACACCGACAATCATCTGCCAAGCTGTACCAAGCGCCACCCCGCACTACGCGCTTCGTCGGGTGTCCGTTCGCGATCCAAGCACTACCATCTTTAGGTGCGCCATTCAGCTTATCGTGCCAGTTATCTTCGCACCACTCCCAGACTAACCCGTGCAAATCGTGCAATCCCCAGGCGTTTGGCTGTTTTTGTGCTACAGGTTGGGTTTGATTGCGGGAGTTCCAGGTGTACCAGGCAAAGTTTCGCAGGGGTTGTTTGCTGTTACCGAAATTGTAGAGGGTTTGAGTACCGGCGCGGCAGGCATATTCCCATTCCGCCTCGGTGGGTAAGCGATAGGATTTACCAGCGATTTCGGAAAGACGATCGCAAAACTCAACCGCATCCCACCAAGAAACATTTTCCACCGGTCGCAACAAACCGCTGAAATGGGAGGGATTGGTTTGCATCACAACTTGCCATTGCTCCTGAGTAATCGGTGTCTTACTCATAGAGAAACTACGTAAGCTAACTTTATGCTGGGGCATTTCGGGGCGCAACCACTTTTCCACCTCCCAGCGTTTAAACCAACTTTCCAGGCGTAAAACTTGTTCGATGTCTGCGATCGAAGTTCCCATATAAAAACTGCCCGCCGGAATGGCAATCATATCGAGCTTTGCACCGCCAGGAAGTCGCTCTTGGTAATTCCATCTGTTGTTGGGGAGGGCGCGAGCGGGTGTGGAAACCGCATCCGATCGCATTGTGGGCGGCTCTACCCTGGAAGCATTCGGTTCTACCAGCCGAATACCGGAAGTCGGTATTGTTACGTATCCCTGCCCTTCTACCCCGTTTGGCAGAACTTTGCGAAAGCTAGGCGAAAAAGGCAATAACACCGTGACTCTGCCTAAATCTGCGGTGGGGTCGAGTGCGGCGAGAACTTGGCTTGCTGTCCAGCGTTGTGTGTAATTTTTGACTAAGCAACCCCGCACGATCGCGGCAAAGGGAGCGGGCAGTTCGGAAGGGATGTCGGGTTCTGCCATCGTCACCCGCTGCATCATTTCCGGTATGGTGTTGCCGGCAAAAGGATGTTGACCTGTCAGAATTTCGACGATTACCACTCCCAACGACCACAGATCCCAGGCAAGGGAAATTTTACCTTGATAAGATTCTGGCGGTGCATAAGCGATCGTGCCCACCTGATGACTGGGGGCGGTATCGCTACCGCTACGGTTTTCCAACAGCCGGGAAATGCCAAAATCCGTCAGTTTCCACTGTCCGCCCACTAACATGATGTTGGCAGGCTTTAAGTCTCGATGCACAACGCCGCGATCGTGCAAATAATGCAAGGCACCCGCGAGGTTTTTCACTATGGCTTTCACTTCCGAGACAGATAATGCACCTCGCTGCAACCGCTTTACCAGCGACTCTTGGGCGAGTTCCATCACTAAACCGAGACACTCCACACCTTTAAGCCAACCTTGTTCGGGACTCAAACCTTCCAGTAAGCCAGGATGTTTGAGAGAGATCGCAGTTTGCAACTCAGCAATCTGACGCTCTTGCTGCCCGCTCTCGTTGGAAAATATTTTAATAGCCACTTCCCGCATGACGCGATCGGCAACTACCTCATCTGCCAGAAATACCGCACCAAACGATCCCGCACCCAAAAGCTTTTTCAGACGATACTTGGGCGTAAACCACTCGTCTTCAAACATTCGCCAGAATTGATTTGGGTTCATGCGTCTGCTTTCTGCTATACAAAAATTCGACTATCTGCTAACAATTGCTTAAAATTGCTTGAAATTGTTTAAAAATGAGTAAATCGTAGGTAATAATACTCTAAAAACAGCCCTAATGCTGCCTCGGACATTTAAAGGTTCTCATTTATTTTAGATTGTTAACATAATTTTACTCAACCATTAGCAAACTCAACATTAAAGGCAGAATATTCTTTATAAGTTCTTTAGGATCTGGAGGCATAAAATATGCAATAAAATTGAAGCAAGCTAAGCAATACCTGAAGTAGAAATGAAAAGTTTTATTTCAGATTAAAATTTAAGGATATTTAATAAAGTCAGATAGTATAAATAGTTAGAGACTTCATCTTACATAGGGTATAAATTACTATGGCTGTTGAAAAAGTAAACTCATCTTCCAGTCTGGCCGAAGTGATCGATCGCATCCTCGACAAAGGTGTCGTCATCGACCTGTGGGCGCGGGTATCCTTAGTAGGGATCGAACTGCTAGCAGTAGAAGCACGGGTTGTCGTAGCGTCGGTAGAAACCTACTTAAAGTACGCCGAAGCAGTTGGTTTAACTTCACAAGCTGCTGTACCGGCTGCCTAATATTGTCACCATTGATGCTAAGTTAACCTGCTTGTTGCAATATCACAAGCAGGTGTTTCCAGTAATCTGATGCAGATGGTAGCTGTCGATCGGCGATCGAGAACGCTAATTTTTTGTTTTAGGGAGAAAATAGCGGAAAAGGAGCCTAAATTGTGTCTTTAAGAGAGGAATGGGATGCTGCGCGAGCGCAGCGTCAACAAGAAATCAACGAACGTCAACATCAGGTGCTGGAGCATCGCCACCAGACTCAGATGGAATTGTACGAGACAGCAACAAACCGAGCTGCGATGGCGGCTGCTCTGCGCGACTCGCTCAGTAACTTTCACAACACCTTGCAATCGGATGTGGCGAACTTCCGAGAAGAAACGCGATTGCATCAGCAAGAAGTCTGGATGGAAGAAGCGCATCAACGGGCAGCCTACGTAGCAGCTATGCGAGATTACGTTTGGGGAACAGCACCAACCCTGATGACCGACGTCAACCCCGTACCTTTGCCAGCCCCCAATGTCCCCCCCAGTGCCAAACCAAAATCTATCCCGACAAATCTGGAGCGGGTATTCCAGTACGTTCGGCAGAACATCGGTGTCCAGATCGATGATATCGAAACGGCATTAGGTCTATCTAGAGCCGATACAGTCAATGCTTTGCAAAGCTTAATGAACCAGAAACTTCTGGTGCAGCAAGCTCAGAGTTACTATCCGATCCAAGGGAGTTAATTGTGGCTACAGTTCTGCAAGTCAACTCCCAGAATTTTGTCGATACACCCACAATCAGTCGCTTGACCCAGCGTGCCCTGCGCTATCTCAGTACGGGTTTCTCGGTTCATTTGCGCGGACCGGCTGGAACTGGTAAAACGACGCTGGCAATACATTTGGCGAATCTGCTGGAGCGTCCGATTTTACTGGTGTTTGGCGATGATGAATACAAATCGTCCGATCTGATCGGTAACCAAGGGGGATACAGCCGCAAGAAAGTCGTGGATAATTTTATCCACACTGTAGTCAAGGTGGAAGATGAATTCCGCCAATCTTGGGTCGATGCGCGTCTAACCACAGCCTGCCGCGAAGGCTTTACTCTGGTGTACGACGAGTTCAACCGTTCCCGTCCGGAGGTGAACAACGTTCTGCTCTCCGTATTGGAGGAAAAGCTACTGGTGCTGCCGCCAGTTGCCCAGCAACAAGAATATATTCGCGCCCATCCGGAATTCCGGGTGATTTTCACCTCCAATCCAGAAGAATACTGCGGAGTTCACGAAGCACAAGATGCGCTGATGGATCGTTTGGTGACGATCGACATTCCAGAACCAGATGAACTGACTCAGCAGGAGATTCTTGTCCAAAAAGCAGGAGTGACGCGAGCTGAAGGCTCAGTCATCGTTCATCTAGTCAAGAGGTTCCGGGAGCGCACGCAGGCAGATAAGTCATCCGGTTTGCGAGCTAGTCTGATTATCGGTAAAGTCTGTCACACCCAAAATATTACTGTTGCGCCGACCAACGCAGACTTTCGAGATATCTGTGCGGATGTCTTGCTGTCGCGTTCCAAACTGCCCCAAAGCGAATCAATCTCGATTCTTGGGGAACTGTTTCAAGAACTTACGTCGGTAAAGAAACTCGCTACTAAACGGAGGTAAAGTAATGCTGCTTATTCGCACCATGCGGCAAGTTCGCACTGGCGGGATGATTTCCAGTTTCCGCGCTTGCCAAACCTTGAGCGGTTTGGACTTATCTGCCAGCGATCGCGCCCGCTGCATCGGTGCATCAGCAAAAATGCTGGCTGGTGAAGCCCGCAGACAGTGGCTGAAGAAACAGTGGAAACGGCAGTAGTAATTCCATCTTACCCAGGAGGTCTTTAGTCATGACGAATCTCGATGGTATTCCCCCACACTTACTGTCCAGCGAGCATTATCGTCAAATGCTAGTTAGGGATGGCCAACGCCGCTATCAGGAATGGCACGGCGAGTTTCTCAGGCATCAAGAAGAGTTTCTCAAGGATCGAGACAGTCGATCGCGCGAGATCGAGAACCTGCGAAACGAAATCTATGAATATCACAAACGTCGCACTGCGGAATCGCGCAATGAATTTTTGCGCTACCAGAATAAGTTTCTTGCCGAAATGCGTCGCTACTAAACCATAGATTCACTACGGGGTATAGAAGATGAGAAACCGGGTTTCTTTCCAGGAATGAAACTCGATATTTCGTTGCTATAACCCAAAGAAACCCGGTTTCTGGGATTACTTATAGGTGTTCTAGAAACTAACCCGATCGTCGGTCGGAATATTACAAGCAATTCAGAAAGTCAAAAAAATATTGGGGCGAGCGATGATACTGAAAGAAACTGCGATCGCACAGCAGCTAAAAGAAGTTGACCTCAGTTACCCAGCTGAAGCAACTCCCTACATTGATGACTGTGGCTGTCAGATTAAAATCCCCTACGGCCCAGAATTCAACCCGACCAGCTTCACGGCTGAAATGTGGGTTCAGTACAAAGGGGGAGCGGGGTATCGATCGATCTTGACCTCCGTCAGCGGCTCAGCATGGCAAGGACGCCGAGGCTACGTTTTCTGCGTCACCCCCAACGGACAGTGGCAATTCTGGATGGGCAGCGGTCAGAGCAGAAGTCCCTGGCTCGTAGTAACAGGGCCAAAAGCCAAACCGGGAGTATGGACGCATTTGGCTGGAACTTATGACCAAGTGTCCCAAATTATGACTTTATATGTAAACGGTCAGGCAGTGGGACAGCGCACGGGAGTACCGTTTTTGCCAAATACCTGCAATCCCCTCCATATAGGAGCAGGTGCGATCGAACAAGCCGGAGCCAGTCACTGTTTATTTCGCGGCACAATTACTAAAGTCAGAGTCTGGAGCAGAGCGCTGGTAACTCAAGAACTGCAAGCTCTAGCCAGTACCGGCGAGCCAGATGATGCGGCGATCGTCAGCTGCGATGGGCAAGGCGATTATATCGAAATACCCTATAGCCCAGCTCTGAATCCCACTCAATTTACCGTATCTTGCTGGGCGAACGTCCAAGGCGAACAGGGTAGATGGCGCTCGATCGTCACTTCTCGCGACATCTCTCCAGAAAAAGGATACATTCTCTATGCAGGAGAGAACAATCGATGGCAATTTTGGCTGGGCACCGGGCCAAATGGCTGGGTATACATTAACGGGCCTGAATTAAAGCTCAATACCTGGACATTCCTCGCAGCTACCTACGATGGCACGATCGCCAAATTCTATGTCAATGGCGAATTAGCAATAGAAAGAGTCGTAAATGGTTTTGTGCCTAATACCGCTCGTCCCTTCCGAATTGCCGCAGGCGTAACAGAAGGCAACCCAAGCTACTTTTTCCCCGGTCACATCACCGAAGTGCGTGTGTGGAATCGCGCTTGCGTCCAAAAAGAAATTCAAACCGAAATGAATTATCGCCTTGACGGCGACGAAGCGGGCTTAGTGGGATACTGGCCCCTCAATGAAGGTACAGGCACCGCAGTCAGGGATAAGAGCGTATACCACAATCATGGCACAATGTCAAGTTATGTGGAAATCCCTTATGTCCCGGCGCTCAATCTCACCCAATTCACCTTATCCTGTTGGGTAAACTTACAAGATTGGCAGGGAACTTGGCGTGCTGCTATATCCTCCCAAGACGATTTTCTGCCCAAAGGATACGTTCTCTATGCGGGTCAAGATAATAAATGGCAATTTTGCCTGGGTGCTGGAGAAGCAGGTTGGACTGTAGTTAGCGGTACAGAAGCGATTTTCCATAGTCGTACATACCTGGTCGCCACCTACGACGGCGCAATGCTGAAATTCTATATTAATGGTGAATTAGTCGGCGAAAAACTGACTCATTATGTGCCCAATACCTCGCGTCCTTTGCGGATAGGAGCCGGTACAAAAGACGGAAAACCAGCCAACTTTTTCCCCGGTCAAATCACCGACGTGCGGATTTGGAATCGCGCTTGCAGTCAAGCGGAAATCAAAAATGAGATGAACAGTTTGGCGGTGGGCGATGCACCGGGCTTAATGGGATTTTGGCCTCTCAAGGAAGCAACGGATACTACCGTTATCGATCGCACCTATAACAGCTATCACGGTGTTATTAAGCGAGCCGACTGGGAAAATTTGGTCGGTTTAGTTCTGGTCAGAGGCAACCTGAACGGCAACGGCAACGGTAACGGCAAGAACGGCCACTATTAACCTTTCCCCTGTCATGCCATAGTGGGATTTCCAGAAACCCGGTTTTTTAGAAAAACCGGGTTTTTTGTTTAGCGATCGACCGCAATTTCTTATTTTTAATCAAATCTATCGAAAACCAGATGAAAAAGTTGAATATTAAATATAACTATTGCTCTGCACATTCATTCTCATCTAACCTCACGACAAATGATATTTGTTGGTAGCAATTACTTTGGCTGATGCGTTAACTTGGAGATCTAGTAGTTTGTCAAGTGAGTTTTGAAGTTAAAGAAACCCTTTTTAGAAAAACCGCGTTTCTTCGCCAGTTCGACTTATCAAAATCAATTTGGTGAACTGCCAGTCAGATAAGTATTGTGCAAAACGCTAGCTATGTTAGCTGGGAGCATCACAATGCACAAAAAAATTGCACTGCTTTGCCTTGCTTTTATTTTGGGACTTGCCCTATGGCCCAGTTTGACGCTGGCTCAATCGACAGGTTTCCTAGAATCCCGTATTTCTAGATTAGAGACAGATAACTCCCAGTTGCGATCGCAAGTTGAGCGCATCGAGTCCCAACTATATCGAATCAGCAACCGTTCCGAATTCCCCAGACGGGAAATACCCAGACCGACACCAGCACCTTTACCCCCACGCGCCACCCCCAGAATCAACACACAAAGACCATCTCAAGATCCCATGTTTGAGCGACTCGCCAACATAGCAGTTGACCTAAACCAGCGCGTCAAAGCGCTGGAGGCACAAGTTGCACAATTGAAGAGGCAGCTAGGCCAAAGGTAACAGAAACTGCCGATCTTTAAGAAATAAAGCCTATATTGCTAATAAATTCCCCTCTTCCCCAAGAGCGGCAAACACATCGGGGGAAAACATTTCCCACAATGCCTGAAAATATGGCATAAATTTCGCTGCTTGTTCCGCAGTCAAACGACTGCGGATTTCTTTACCCAATAAATACAGCATTTGCCGCAGCAGCTCCCACTTAACCCCCAAAGTAGGGTAAAGCATCACGCATAGAGGAAATAGTTCTTGTTGAATAGCGGCGATGTTCTCTTCCAAGGCGCACACCCACAAATACACTTGGAACATTTCCACATCGCGGATACTGGAAACTTGCACTGTTGGGTCGGTTAAAGCACCGCTGTTGCTGCAATAACCTGGGTAGAGCTGAATTACCCGCTCATTAATCTTTTTCGCAATCTTAGTACTTTCCGGTAACAACTGCTGCACAGCTGCCAAAACCGGTGAGTCGTAGTCGAGTTTTGCTGCCGCTTGATAAGAGCGCTGCAAAGGCATATAGAAGTGGTCGTCAATTACTTTGAAATAAGCACCTACCAGCATTTGTTCTGTGGGGGAGAGCATCTCCAACAGCATCTGGCTGGTATAGTGCAACTGCATACTCACAAAACCTTTGACTCGCGGGTCATTTGCAGTGTACTTATTCTGAAGTTCGCCGATTTCCTCACCTATCAAACTTGCCAGCTGGCTGGGAGCAATCTGTTCTGTATAGATTTCGAGTGCATTTTTGTCGAGATCGTCGTATTGGTTATCAAGCCCCATCACCACAGAAAGACGTCTCGGCGGTGCTTGTTGCGTGTAAATTAAGAGCGCTTTTTCGTAAATGCGAAACGAATCTGCCGCAATTTCCCAAGGATTGATTAATCTGGGATTTATCCTGTGCCTATAGATTTCTTTCGCTAGCAATCCTTCAGTTTTGTTCCAGGCTTGGGCGCTCACAAATCGGAGCGAGTGCATTAATTTTTCGGCAGTTTGCTCCCGTCCTGCTTTGGAAACTATATCTGCTAACTTATGGGGCTGTTTTGAGGATTCATTTTGGGAATTGATTTGGAGGTTTTCAATATACTTTTTTGCCCATTGGTGAGCTAATGATTGAACTGTTGCTTTAGCCATTACTTCCCCTTTTAGATAGCTGATGGTGCTGCAAAGATTAACATTTTTAATTTCATTTTAGCATATAAAAATTTGCTTTTGCTATTTAGAAATTGCCTATTAGCGATTAATTTTACCTATATGCGAACTTGTCTTTACTACTTTTTTGGCTCTCACTTAACTTTTTATCATACTAGGACTTATTTTGTGTGTATATAAAACTACATAACATATTTCTTCTTCATTTCTTTATAAAAACCGAGAAAAATAAACTTTTAACTTAGGACAAGTAGTAGCTAAAACTTTTTTAAGTGTAATTGCTGATTTCGGCAATATAATATATCTGTCTATGTGACAATTCAGGTTTTTTAGATCTAATGCAATTGTTTCCGTAAATATACCTAAAAAGCCTAATTTTTTATTCATTGCTAACTATCATTGAGTCTAATAATAACAACCATGAGCTAATCTTGATGGCAGCAAAGGAACATACCCAAGCTGGTGTTCTAGATAGCTCGTGGTTGCTCAACACGGATGTCCTATTAGATAGCTAAGCTTAAAAAGGTGAAAAACTTGTGAAGCTATTTTTCAAACTGCGATCGACAACTGATACCAAATCGGCTTCAGTTATCTCCGTTATTGTTGGGAGGAGTGGGGGAGTAGGAGAAGGAGTAACATTGAGCCTGAAAAAGGGGTAGGAGACCCGGATTTAGGATGACACCGAGTTGATTGGAGGATATTGTCTAAAAAACGGGTTTCTTAAACTTCTCAAAACTAACGCGGCGTTCTACTCCCTGCTTTCTTATTCCCAGTCCACTTGCAACATCCGTTGCAGAGTACCTAAGCCCAATTCTTTATGAGAGAGCGATCGCGCCTCAAACAGAGCCATCATATCTTGTAACTGAGGATTTCCTCGCGAAGCACCCGTTAACCCTTTACTAATCAGCAAGGCGCAGTGACCCTTCGTTTTCTTACACCGCCGATCCCACTTCTTACGCGCTTCTGCGTGAATGGGGTCATTTTGGATAAACTCGCCAAAAACGTGCATTTCCTCATTGTTGGTTTGAATGATTCCCAAGTCGTAAGTATTATCTTCAAACGGGTCTTCCCCCGGATTAAAGAAAATGCCTTTAACACCTCCTGCTGCTTGAATTTTCTCGATCAAGGTTTTAGCCTTGGGACGCGAAGTTTGGATCAAAATTACCGGTAACCCATCTCCCAGCGCTTCTACTTTTTCCATCGATGGATTCTGTCCCAGACTCATCCGCAAATACTCCACCATCTCCCAAGACACCATCCCGATGCTGAGGAAGGAATTTTGCGGCACCAAGTCATCTCTGAGAACGGGCATAGCTTTGAGAGAAAGCACCTCATCATCTTCCTCGTCTTCCCATTCAATCATTTTCAACAGTTCTTTGGAGATATCTGGTAGCGTTGCCACTTTCACAGATGCCTGTTGGGTGCCGGTTTGGGAATCTTCTTGAGGTACAGAAATGCGATAGCGATTGCTCAGAGAGGGGAACGTGTCGCCAGCTAATTGCCGGCGCTGGGCGCGTAGAAAGCGATTGAAGCCTTCTAGGGCAGTTAAAAGAATGAGGGCTTCTTCTTCAAATAATGAGGCACGGAGACCTTCTAATGGGTGGATATTGCCAAAATTTGGCTCGATTTCTGAAAATGCCAGGTCACTTAAATCGATGTCTTCATCTTCTTGCAAGTCAGCTGCGGACTCAAAGGTGACAAACAGACAGTCTTGCCCCAGGAAAGCTTCTTCCAGCTTTTCCAGAGATTCTTCTTCCTGCAAAACAGTAGCCCGAAAGCGCTTGAGGGAGTCGAGCGAACGGTACAGTAAAATGCCGTACTCCATTCCCGACATCCCCATCACAGAAACGTAGAGGGTACCAATGTCCCAACGGTTCAGTTCAATGGATACGATTTGATGTTCTTCCAGGTATTCCCAAGGTGCAGCGTTCCAAATCTCGTATGCAGCTTGCATGAGTCGATCGGCATACTGGGGCGGTAACTGGGGTGGTTGGGTGTTGGCGTTTTCTTGAAACTCCCGAAACAATTCGTCAATTAAGGGTAGTGTCGGTACGTGTTCTATGGCGATATCCAGTTCTTGCAGTACTCCGCGCAGGAAAAATTGAATTTCGCGATCGCGCACCACTATTTTCTGGGGTCGAGCTGGTTTGACTGGCCCTTGGGGATATTCCATCGCTCGCAGCAATGTGCGTACTACGGCTTCTGGGCCAGATTCTGAGGTTACCATGTCGATCGCACGGACAACTCCTTGCGAACCATCTACCCACAAAATACAATCGCCTTTTGCTTCTGTGTCTGATTCGCCGTCTGGCGATAATGGACGGCGATCGCCCTCCCACACGCTGGGAATTTGGTTTAATTGTTTTAACCGGCGACGGGTAGAGCGATTGAGGGTTGTCATAGACTGAGCCGTTACTAATATAATTAGCAGGTTGCGGGTTCGGTATCCGTACTGACCGTAAGATCCTGCCATCCCTGTATGGGGAAGGGTTTCCTTATCTTCACGATAAGGCATTCCTGCTTGGCTTGTGCTTCTGCTTTTGAGTTTGGGATGCTCTTAAGCTAGATAAAATATACTAGAAGGTAAAAACCTATAGACGTTAGCAGGCCAAGGAGTGATATAAATTTATGACATCAGCAACTCAGTCTCAGCAACGCGGTATTATGATCGCCGATGGTGCCCTCCAGCAAGTTAAATTTTTGCGGGATAAACAAGGAAAAGACCTTTGCTTGCGCGTGGGCGTTCGCCAAGGTGGCTGTTCTGGGATGTCTTACATGATGGACTTTATAGATCCCAGCACCATTACGGAGAATGATGACGTTTTTGACTATGATGGCTTTCAGCTGGTCTGCGATCGCAAGAGCTTACTTTATTTGTACGGTTTGGTTCTGGACTATAGCGATGCTATGATTGGCGGTGGCTTTCAATTCACCAATCCGAATGCCAGTCAAACCTGTGGCTGCGGTAAGTCTTTTGCTGTGTAAGTAGTATCCCGTCCTGCACGGAGCGATCGAAAGCAGCCATTGTCACTAATTAAAAAAGAAAAAGGCAAAATTGTGCTTACCTCTTTCTTTTTTATTTTTTAATCTCTTTTTTGAACACCGATGACCCAACAAACAGCTGCGGAGATTTTTGAATCTGGTATTGAACGCTATAAAGCTGGCGAAACTCCGGAGACTCTCATACCCTATTTCAAAGATATTTGCGATCGCACTCCTAAAAACGGTTCCGCTTGGACTTGTTTGGCTTGGTTGTACCTGTTGGACGATAAACCCAATCAAGCTTACAAAGCAGCCCAAAAGGCAGTGAAGTTAACGCCGCAAGAACCGCAAGCACGCATTAACCTCGCATCTGCTATGCTCGAAACCAATCAAACTGGGGTGCGACAACATATCGAAATTGTCGGACAGATACTTGCTTTGGATTCGGAATTGCGTCGCGAGATTCAAGAAAATATTGAAGAAGGTTTAACCAGAAAACCAGAATGGAAGAGTCTTGAGCGCATCCAGACCTGGCTGTTTGGTTGATAAATTGGTTATGCCTGACCGAGCGACGATGATTGATGACTAAAAATGAAAGATAAATTGCTGAAATGGCTCAATGTAGCTTTAATGTGGGATTTTTTCCTCGTTTTAATCGGTTTTTTCTGGTTTGCGATCGCACTTATCGGTAAAGCTACCGACATTCCTCTGGGCTTCGACCTTTGGCACAAACTTTGGGAACCGATATTTATGCCTGCCATTAGCATTCTCATGGCAGGGGCCATTGTCAGCGGGATAGTCAGTTGGGTTTCCAAACGCCTTAACTCAAAAGTCAGTTAGGGGTTAGGGGCTA